>CAJFNE010000160.1 GCA_904393855.1 uncultured Oscillibacter sp.
GACAACGGCCTGGTGCTGCCGCCCCGGATCGCGCCGATCCAGGTGATCGTGATTCCCGTGGCGGCCCACAAGCCCGGCGTCCTGGAGGCCGCCGCCGCCCTGCGGGACCGTCTGTCCGCCGCCGGCGTGCGGGCGAAGATGGACGACTCCGACAACTCTCCGGGGTGGAAGTTCGCGGAGTATGAGATGAAGGGCGTGCCCCTGCGGGTGGAGATCGGCCCCAAGGACATGGAGAAGGAGCAGTGCGTCATCGCTCGGCGGGACACCGGCGAGAAGGTGTTCGTCCCTCTGGCGGAGCTGGAGGAGACAGTGAAGCGGCTTCTGGACGCGGTGCATGACAACATGTACGCCATGGCCCTGCGGAACCGGGAGGAGAACACCTTTGACATCAAGACCCTGGAGGAGGCCAGAGCCATCGCCCAGGGCAAGGGCGGCTTCCTGCGGTCCAAGTGGTGCGGCTCGCTGGAGTGCGAGCTGGCCATGAAGGAGCGGGCCGGCGTCAGTTCCCGCTGCATGCCTTTGGTTCAGAGCGGAACCGAGGGCGCCTGCCCCGTGTGCGGAAAGAAATGTACCACGGACATTTACTGGGGTGTGGCATACTAAATTTAAGATGTTGCTAGGTTGCTAGCTGGACAATCCACCCCCCATTTTCTTTTTGTTCTTGACAAAAAGAAAATGGGCCGCACCCGCAAGGGGTACGCCGCATCCGTAAGCGGCAAAGCCGCCAACGGCTGCGCAGTGGACGGTCCAAAAGAAAAAATCGCTTAGCGCAGAACCTGCGCGTGCGCGCAGGTTTGCTTAAAACGGGGGTCTTCCGAATCGGTGCCCCCGTTTTTTGCCGCCCTTCTGCCGGTTCGCGCCGGACCTGAGCATTCGATCCGCGCTGCCCCGCGCGTGCCGGTCTGGTGGAGACCTCGGGGTGGGTGTCGAAAGGACGGTTCTTCTAAATCCGCTTGCGCTTTGCGTGGCAGTTGATAGGGCCCGGAAACGGGCGGATGTGGGCATCCGCCCCTACGGGGGGCGGGAACTCGGCGACCGGGCGGGCACACAGGCCGACCCCAATACCGCTCCGTAGGGGCCGACGCCCTCGTCGGCCCGCGTCAACCGCCCGGCCAGCGCCAGCAGGAAGCCTGGCAAAATGCCGGGGCAGCGCCAGCGGAAAGAGAAGTAGGGGGTATCCGGGCCCTCCCCGGGCCTGAGGTTTCCCCAAGGGTATCGCGTTTCATCCAATCCGAAACGCGGAAAGGCCAACCATCCCTCGCCGGCGGCCGGAGGTACGCGCTCCGCGCGGACCGACCCGCCGAAGCGTTTTTTTCTCTTGGACCGGGCGCGGCCCATTCTCTTTTTGGCAAGACCAAAAAGAGAATGGGGGGCGCATTGTCCCGGCCAACGCCGATTTCCCCGCGCCCGAATGGGCGCATGCCCGCGGGAACCCCGCGAATCCCCCATACCAGTCATGTATCCCAAATTTTTCTGCCGTTTTTCAAAAATTTCACTCATTTTTCTCTTGACATTGGATAGAATTTCTTTTATGATAATAAGGCTCGCGTGGAAGGCCCTGCCACGACCACCTGAGCACTGCGATGAACCGGGAGATTGCTCGAAAGAGGTAACTTCCGGGGAGTATGTCCGATAATCGGGCGGCTGAGAAGGAATCTGTACGTCGCGTAGATCGCTGCGCCATGTCTGATACCGGCCGTTTTCTGCGCCGGTATTTTTCGTGAGCCGGAATGATACGCACGGTTAAGCGTATAGAAAAATTTCTCTCGCCGTAGGTCGTCGAGACTGCGTAAAACTACCTACGAAATCAGGAGGAAACGATTATGGCACAGAAAGAAAAGATCCGCATCCGGCTCAAGGCCTATGATCACCAGGTGATCGACCAGAGCGCCGAGAAGATCGTCGAGACCGCCAAGCGCACCGGCGCCGAGGTCTCCGGCCCCATTCCACTGCCCACCAAGAAAGAGGTGGTCACCATTCTGCGGGCCGTCCATAAGTATAAGGATAGCCGCGAGCAGTTCGAGCGCCGCACCCACAAGCGGCTCATCGACATCACCAAGTCCTCTCCCAAGACGGTGGAGGCGCTGATGGCTCTGGAGCTGCCCGCCGGCGTGGAGATCGAGATCAAGCTGTAAATTTTTAAAGAGGAGACAGGTCCTCACAGTCCGTAAACATACGCGCGCAGGCGAGTGCGCTGCGGCGGACTGAATCCCAGATCAAAAAAGTGCCTGTCACTTTTTTGAAACAAAGTATGTTTGCTGTCCCATGTCCATCGTCTTGCGAGATGGACGGGTCATGTCGGCAGAGCAATGCGGCGGGACCCAACCCGCGCGTATCTAAGCCGACCAATAACCTTGAAGGAGGAATATCCCATGAAAGCGATCATCGGCAAAAAAGTGGGCATGTCCCAGATTTTTGACGAGAACGGCCATGTGATCCCCGTCACCGTCATCGAGGCGGGCCCCTGCGTGGTCGTGCAGAAGAAGACCGTTGAAAAAGAGGGCTACGAGGCGGTGCAGCTGGGCTTCGAGGACGTTGCCGAGCGCAAGCTGACCAAGCCGGAGCTGGGCCACCTGAACAAGGCCGGCGTCTCCCCCAAGAAGCACCTGTGCGAGTTCAACCTGGAGAACGCCGCCGAGCTGAACATCGGCGACATTGTCAAGGCGGACACTTTCGCCGCCGGCGACTTCGTGGACATCACCGGCACCAGCAAGGGCCACGGCTACCAGGGCGTCATCAAGCGCCACGGCGCTCACCGGCTGAAGGAGACCCACGGCAGCGGCCCGGTTTCCCGCCAGGTGGGTTCCCTGGGCGCCACCAGCCACATGTCCAAGATCATCAAGGGCACCATCGGCGCGGGCCACATGGGCGTTGAGCAGGTCACCGTGCAGAATCTGCGGGTGGTCAAGGTGGACCCCGAGCTGAACATGCTGGTGGTCTGCGGCGCGGTTCCCGGCCCCAAGGGCGGCCTCGTGTCCATCAAGAGCACTGTGAAGGTCCACAAGGTCAAGCAGGCTGGCGCCGACATCAGCAAGAACCCGCAGAAGGCTTCCGGCCGCAACCCGCAGAAGGCCTCCGCCAGAAACAAGTAAGAAAGGGGTGCTTGAACAATGTCTACGATGAAAGTGTTGAACATGGCCGGCGCAGAAGTCGGCACTGTGGAATTGAACGACGGGATTTTTGGCATCGAGCCCAACAAGACCGTTGTGCATGAGGTTGTCAAGAACCACCTCGCCAACTGCCGGCAGGGCACCCAGAGCGCCCTGACCCGGGCCGAGGTCTCCGGCGGCGGCAAGAAGCCCTGGCGCCAGAAGGGCACGGGCCACGCCCGGCAGGGCAGCACCCGGGCTCCCCAGTGGACTCACGGCGGCATCGTGTTCGCCCCCAAGCCCCGGAGCTACAGCTATGTGCTGAACAAGAAGGTCAAGCGCCTGGCGCTGAAGTCCGTTCTCTCCGCCAAGGTGGCCGAGGGCAAGCTGGTGGTCATCGACGCCATCAAGCTGGACGCCATCAAGACCGCTGATTTCCGCAAGTTCCTGGACGCCGTGAAGGTGGACGGCAAGGCCCTGGTGGTCACTCCCGCCGTGGACACCGTCGTCGTCAAGAGCGCCCGGAACATCCCCGGCGTGCTGACCACGCCCGCTGTGCAGCTGAATGTCTATGACATCCTGAATGCCCAGTATCTGGTTGTGGATCAGGCCGCCCTCGCTAAGATCGAGGAGGTGTACGCATAATGGCTACCGCATACGACATCATTATCCGTCCCATCATCACCGAGCGCGCCATGGCCGGCGCCGCCGACAAGAAGTACGTGTTCGAGGTTGCCAAGGATGCCGGTAAGGTGGAGATCAAGAAAGCCGTGGAGGAGATCTTCGGCGTGAAGGTCGCCTCCGTCAACACCCTGCATGTGCGCGGCAAGCAAAAGCGCATGGGCGCTGGCCCCGCCGGCATGACCCGGACGTGGAAGAAAGCCTATGTGCAGCTGACTGCTGATTCCAAGACCATCGAGTTCTTTGAAGGCATGGTCTGATCACGGAAGGAGAGGAAAGCGATATGTCTATCAAAACTTTTAAGCCGACGACTCCCTCCAGACGTCAGATGACGGTCTCCGGATTCGACGGCATCGACAAGAAGGCCAAGCCCGAGCCCAGCCTGACGGAGCCTCTGAAGAAGAGCTCCGGCCGCAACAGCTATGGCCGCATCACCGTCCGCCACCGCGGCGGCGGCAACAAGCGCAAGTACCGCATCATCGACTTCAAGCGG
>CAJFNE010000161.1 GCA_904393855.1 uncultured Oscillibacter sp.
CATGCTGCCGAAAGACCCCTACATCCTCCTGAGCTTCGTCAACGCCCGTCTCCGGGACCAGTACGAGGACCTTTCTGACCTGTGTGCGTCTCTGGACGCGGATGAAACGTCCCTGCGAGAGACCCTGGCGGGGCTTGACTATCACTACGATCCCGTTTATCATCAGTTTGTGTAGATTCCATTTCAAAGGAGGTTTCCAAATGTCTGATTGCTTATTCTGCAAGATCGTTGCCGGGGAGATCCCCAGCAGCAAGGTCTATGAGGACGACGTCTGCTATGCGTTCAACGACATCGCTCCCCAGGCGCCCACCCACTTCCTGGTGGTGCCTAAAACCCACATCGGCTCCGTGTCCGAGATCAACGCGGACAACAGCGCGGTGGTGGCACATATCTTTGAGGTGATTGCCAAGCTGGCCAAGGAGCAGGGCCTGGAGAGTTACCGGGTGGTCTCCAACATCGGCGAGCAGGCAGGACAGAGCGTGTTCCATCTGCACTTCCACGTGCTCTCTGGCAGAGATATGACGTGGCCTCCGGGCTGAGCTCGTCGCAATGGCCCAGGCCACCTTCTCTTGCCCCTTTGGGGTCAATTCACCTTGAGTCCGCTTCATTCCGTTTCCGCCTGTTCGGCGAAAACTGCATGCGCTCCCTTGCTCCTCGCTTTCCCCTGGCAAACAGTTCCTTGGTTTGCCAGGGGAGGAAGACGGGGGAGACGGAGTGGGAGCAAGCTCCCCCCTGTAAGACCCCCCACCACCGCGTCGAAAGGAACTGTGCTTCATTCGGTTCCACCTGCGGCGAAACCGAACTCCGCTCCGTTTCTTTCTCCTTTCCCCACAAAAGCACAGCTTTTGCGGGGACCCTCATACGGACTGGTGAACGCGCCCAAGGCGCTTGGGTCAAAGTATTTTCGGCAGGCGCATGTCCTGCCGAAAATGATTGGATATGCTTGCTTTGCCAGAGGCAAAGCAACTGGGAAAAAACAAAGTTTTTCCCTAGTCCCTTTTCATGAACAGTAAAAAGCAGCGCCTTGCGGCGCTGCTTTTTTGAATGTTACGTTGCCTGTGATCAGGCCGCCGTAGTGGTCTCCACGTCGGCGGGGGTCTCGGCGGGAGCCTCGGGGAAGCTGTCCAGGTTGGTGGGGAAGTCCACCGTGACGGCGTCGCCCACGGCGTTGACGGTGATGTCCATGTCAAAGGCCATCTCCAGGGACTCGCCCGGCATGCCCAGGGCATCGCCGCCCATGGTCATGGAGAACTGCATCTGCATATCCCGCAGCTGGCCGTTGGAGCCCACCGTGTAGATTGCGGTGATGTCGCTGAACTCCAGACCGTTCAGGATGGCCGTCACCTCCGTCAGATCCACGCCGGCGGCGTCGGTGCCCAGCATGCTAAGCAGGCCGTTCATCACGCTGCTGATGGAGTTCTGGCTGATCACCAGGGTGTACACGGTGTTGGAGCCGCTGGTGGAGACCGTGATGGAATCCACCAAAGCCAGGCCGTCCGCGCTGTTGGCGGGGGAAGCCATGGAGGCGGTGCTCTGCACCTGCTCCAGCAGGGCCTGCATTTCCGCTGTGTTTACCTGGGTCTTGGTCTGGACAGTCTCGCCGCCGGTCTCCGTCTGGATATACACCCAGCCGTCCCGCATCCACTCGCCCATGGTCATGGTCTCGCCCATGGCGTTGATGTCAAAGACATAGGCCATCTGGATGTCGTCCTCCGTGACGGCCATCTGCACGTTGCCGGTCATGCCCATGGTCATGCTCTCGGTGGTCTCGCCGGTGTAGGTCATCTCGATGTCGGCGGTCATGTCCGCGTCCATGGCGGCGCTGGTGTCCATCTCGGAGCTGGCGTCCAGCAGGGACCGATAGGCCTCGATTTTCGCGGTCATGGAGGCCGCGGCGTCGGCGTCGATGGCCCCGGCGTCGATCAGGCTCTTCAGCAGATAGGTGCTGCCGTCCTTCAGATCCGTGCCCAGGGCCTGGTAGGTGACGGCGGCCAGGTCGTCACGCAGGAAAGTGCCGGAGAACATCAGGGGGTTGTAGAAGCCCTTTTCCTGGGCAAAGGTCAGGGCGTCGGCATACTGGAAGTCCGTGCCGTCCTCATAGCCCAGGGCCCGCAGCAGGAATACCACGTAGTTCTGAGCGGTGCACGCGCCGGTGCCGAAGGTGGTGGCGGAGGTGCCGTTGGTGATGCCGTTGGTGTAGAGATAGGCCACATACGGCGCGGCGGTCTCGCCCACGTCCGTGAAGGGGTGGCTGATCTCCCCGGCCTCGTAGGCGGCCGCAGCCTCCTCCTCGGCGCCGTAGAGCCGCACCAGCATGATGGCGGCCTCGGAGCGGGTGGGAGCCCGGTCCAGCTCAAAGCCGTTGGCCGTGCCCCGGAACATGCCGATCTCGGACAGGTCCTCCGCCACCGCGTCGTAGTCGGAGGCGGACGCGCCGACACACAGCACTGCCGACAACAGTAGTGTGGTGCCCAGCAGGGTCAGGAAACGTCTCATGGGGATTACCTCACTTTCTTTTGACATTTTTCATAAAATGTCGTTACGTTCATCATAGCTTTTTTGACGGAATCTGTCAAGAACGTTTCCCCAAGCCTTTACAGGGGCTGAACGGTCTGGTATGATGTAACTTAAGGCTCCGCATGGGCACAATATCACTCGGAAATGTAGCCATTTGGTAGCATTTTTCTGGGTGATCAAAATGGAAATCAAACGTCTGCGTGACTTGCGGGAGGACCATGATAAGACGCAGCAGGAAATTGCTGATGTTCTGAATATGCACCGCAGCGTATACCGCCGCTATGAGAGCGGAGAGCGGGAGACGCCCGCCTGGGTGGTTGACAAACTGGCTGATTTTTATCGTGTCAGCGCGGATTATCTGCTGGGCCGCACGGATACGCCTACGCCTTATCCACCGACTAAGCAGAAATGAGAAAGCTGGCCATCTTCACCGGCGCTTTCTCCCTGGGGATCTTCCTAGCCCAGTACCTGCTGCCCGGTCCGTGGCTGCTGCCCTGCGCCGGGGCGGCGTTCCTCCTGGCCTGGGGGCGGCTGTTTCTGCCTCCCGTCTGGGGCCGGCGGGTGCTGCTGGCGGGGACCGGCCTGGCCCTGGCCCTGGGGTGGAACTGGCTGTATGTCCGCCACATCCAGGGGCCGGTGGAGGCCCTGAGCGGGCAGGAGTGCGCCCTGACGCTGACCCTGTGCGATTACCCGGAGGCCACCGACTACGGCGCCCGGGTCACCGCGGAGGCGGAGGGCCTGCCGGGAAAAATCATGTACTATGGCGGTGCGGAGCTGCTGGCGCTGCGGCCGGGCCAGACTGTGGAGATGACGGCGGAGGTCCGAGACGCCTCCCGCATCCGGGACGACGACATCACCACCTTTACCTCCAAGGGGGTCTACCTGCTGGCCTATCAGCGGGGAGAGGCGGTGGTCACCGGCGGGTCTCCGGACGTGCCCCGGTGGTGGCCCATCCGGCTGGGCCACGCCATGCGGCAGCAGGTAAATACCCTTTACAGCGGCGATGTGGCGGCCTTTTTGAGCGCGATCCTGACGGGGGACACCTCCGGCCTCTCCGACGGGGCCTACTGGGACCTGTCGGAGGCGGGGCTGCTGCACATCCTGGCGGTGTCCGGCATGCACTGCACCTTTCTGCTGACGCTGGTGCGGCTGCTGGTGGGCCGCCACCGCCGGAAGCTGCTGGCGGGGTGCGTGATCGGCCTGCTGGTGTTTTACGCGGTTCTTACCGGGTGCAGCCCGTCGGTGGTGCGCGCCTGCGTGATGCTGATCCTGCTGCTGGCGGCGTCCCTCTTCCAGCGGGAGAGCGACAGCCCCACGGCCCTGCTGGCGGCGCTGTTCCTGATTCTGCTCCAGAACCCCTATGCCGCCGCGTCCATCAGCTTGCAGTTGTCTTTCGGGGCGGTGGCGGGCCTTTTGTGGGTGACGCCGAAGCTCCACCGGCTCCTGGCGGGGGAGGGGAAACACGGCCGGGTCTTCCGCTACCTGGAGGCGGGCTTCTCCACCACCATGGGCGCCCTGGTGTTCACGGTGCCCCTGTCCGCCTGGTACTTCGGGACGCTGACCCTGATCGCGCCGATCAGCAACCTCCTGTGCCTGTCGGCGTCCACGGCGGTGTTCATGATCGGCCTGCCGGCGGTACTGGTGAGCTTCCTGCTCCCATCCCTGGGGTGGCTGATCGGATTGATCCCCGCGGCGTTGATCCGGTATATC
>CAJFNE010000162.1 GCA_904393855.1 uncultured Oscillibacter sp.
GCCGGTCAGCTTGCCGTTCAGCTCGGGGATGACCTTGCCCACGGCCTTGGCGGCGCCGGTGGAGGAGGGGATGATGTTGCCGGTGGCGGCGCGGCCGCCGCGCCAGTCCTTCAGGGAGGCGCCGTCCAGCAGCTTCTGAGTGGGAGTGACGGAGTGCACGGTGGTCATCAGACCCTCCACGATGCCGAACTTGTCGTTGAGCACCTTGGCGATGGGGGCCAGGCAGTTGGTGGTGCAGGAGGCGTTGGACACGAAAGTCATGTCAGAGGTGTACTTCTTGTTGTTGACACCCATGACGAACATGGGGGTGTCGTCCTTGGAGGGAGCGCCCATGATGACGTGCTTGGCGCCGGCGTCGATGTGGCCCTGGCACTTCTCGCGGGTCAGGTGCTGGCCGGTGCACTCGCAGATATACTCGGCGCCCACAGTGGCCCAGGGGATATCGCCCACTTCCTTTTCAGTGAACACGGTGACCTTGTGGCCGTTAACCACCAGGGCGTTCTCCTCATAGGAGACCTCGCCGGGGAACTTGCCGTGGACGGAGTCATAGCGCAGCATATAGGCCATATAGTCGGGGGTCATGAACGGATCGTTCACAGCCACGACCTCCACATCGTCGTGGGTCAGAGCGGCGCGGAAGACCAGACGGCCGATCCGGCCAAAGCCATTGATACCAATTTTGGTTTTCATTTGGAACATGCTCCTTTCAGTATTGACACAGATGTCGTTATAAAACGATTGCGCAAACGTTTTTGATGTCTTAAATCGTAGATTATAATATCACAGGCTGTTTTTTTTGACAATCGGCATTTCAGATAACAATCCTGGCCAGAAGTTGGCAACTTTGATCAAAAACAGGGAAAAACCACAAAAGTTTTGTCAAAAGAAGGGGAAAAAGACTTGACGGAACCGGGCGGTATGTCCTATACTAGGGATGATTAATTGATTGCGCAAGAAAATATGCGGTTACGCAAAAGGTGAACAGTATGAAAGTAACAATCAGTGACGTAGCCCGGCTGGCCGGCGTTTCCACGGCCACGGTGTCCCATACCATTAATAATACCCGCTATGTCTCCAACGAGACCAAGGAGCGGGTCTATCAGGCCATCCGGGAGCTGGGCTACACGCCGGACGCCTCCGCCCGCAGCTTCCGTACCGGGAAAAAGCAGACGGTGGGCTTCATCGTGCCGGATATCTCCAACAAGTTCTTCGGCACCATGATCGAGGCGGTGGAGAACTATCTCTCCGAGCACGGCTATCACCTGATTATTGCCAACACCAAGGAGGACGCGGACCGGGAGGAGACGAATCTCCGCCTGCTCACCGCCGGCCTGGTGGACGGCCTGCTGGTGGCCAGCACCATGGAGGACTTCGACCGCTTTGACGCCATGATCCCCGCCGGGTTCCCGGTGGTGCTGGTGGACCGGACGTTCCCGGCGAAGAAGTACTCCTCCGTGTGCGTCTCCAACTTCCAGCCCATTTACCGCAGTGTCTGCCGCCTCTCGGGGAAGGGGGCCCGCCGGATTGGCATCGTGGGCGGCCTGCCCCGGCTCTCCTCCACCCAGGAGCGGATCTCCGCCTATCAGGAGGCGGTGGAGGACTGCGGCCTGCCCCAGGACGCGAACCTGATCCGCTACGGCGACTCGATGGAGAACAGTGTCCAGAGCTGTTTGGACGAGCTGCTGGCCCAGCAGTGCGACGCCATTGTGGTCTGCCAGGGGCTCATGGCCTCGGAGACCATCATCTATCTCCATCAGAAAGGGCTGCAGCTGGCCAAGGACATCGACCTGGTAAGCTTCGTGGATTATGATTCCAACCTTTACGAACTTTATTCCGGCCAGATGGACTGCATCGTCCAGCCGGTGGAGGAGCTGGGCCGGGCTGCCGGGGAGCAGATCCTCAGCCGCATCGAGAACCCGGACGCGCCGATCTTTGAAAAGGTGCTGACCTCCGCCTACCGGCCCTACGACAGCCCCGGTGTGTGGAGCGGCAAGAAATGAATCAGGAGTTTGCGCCCGGAGTCTCAGGACTCCGGGCGCTTTTTTGCGTCAGGGTTGGGCCGGGGCCCTTGCGTCGGGGGCGGCTTCCCGGTATAATATGGGGAGGAATTTTGACGAGAGCGGAGGAGACATGCTATGCAGACCCGGATGGAACACGACACCATGGGGGAGATTGCCGTCCCGGCGGACCACTACTGGGGGGCCCAGACCCAGCGGAGCCTGGAGAATTTCAAGATCGGCGGTCAGCGCCAGCCCAAAGAGATCATCACAGCCTTTGCGTACTTAAAGGAGGCCTGCGCCCTGGCCAATCAGGCATCCGGCAAGCTGACGGCGGAGCAGGCCGGGGCCATCACCGAAGTGTGCGCGGAGATCCGGGCGGGGAAGTGGGACGAGGAGTTTCCCCTGGTGGTGTGGCAGACCGGCAGCGGCACCCAGACCAACATGAACGTCAACGAGGTCATCGCGCATCTCGCGGCGGACCGGGGGGTCAAGCTCCACCCCAATGATCACGTAAACGCCTCCCAGTCCAGCAACGACACGTTCCCCTCCGCCCTCCACATCGCGGCGGCCCTGAGCGTCACGGAGCAGGTGCTGCCGGCGGCGGAGCGGCTGGCGGAGGCGTTCCGAAAGCTGGAGGAATCCTATCCCGACCTGATCCGCATCGGCCGGACCCACCTGCAGGACGCCACGCCCCTGAAATTCGCTCAGGAGGTCTCCGGCTGGCGGGAGCTCATCGAGGCCCCCTGCCGGATGCTGCGGGCCGCCCTGCCGGAGCTCCAGAAGCTGGCCATTGGCGGCACCGCCGTGGGTACTGGCCTCAACGCCCCCAAGGGGTATGACGAGATGGTGTGCAAGCGTCTGCGGGAGATGACCGGGGTGAACTTCACGCCGGACGCCAACAAGTTCCACGCTCTCACCAGCAAGGATGCCCTGGTGTTCGCCCACGGGGCGCTGAAGGCCCTGGCGGCCAACCTCATGAAGATCGCCAACGACATCCGCTTCGAGGCCAGCGGCCCCCGGTGCGGCATGGGGGAGCTCCACATCCCGGAGAACGAGCCCGGAAGCTCCATCATGCCCGGCAAGGTGAACCCCACCCAGTGCGAGGCCGTCACCATGATCGCCGTCCAGGTGATGGGGAACGACGCGGCTATCGGCTTTGCCGCCAGCCAGGGGAACTTCCAGCTGAATGTATTCCTGCCGGTCTCCGCCTATAACTTCCTGCTCTCCGCCCGGCTGCTGGCGGACGGTATGGACTCCTTCCGGGTCCACTGCGTGGAGGGCATCACCCCCAATGTGGAGAGGATGACGGACAATCTCAACAACTCCCTGATGCTGGTGACCTGCCTGACGCCGAAGATCGGCTACGAGGCGGCGGCTCAGTGCGCGAAAAAGGCTCTCCATGACGGCACCACCCTGAAAGAGGCGGTGCTGGCCCTGGGATATCTGACGGGGTTGGAGTTCGACGAGACGGTTCGGCCGGAGAAGATGGTGTAAGGACGGTTCCCGGCGCGGGCCGCGCGGAAGGCGTCCCTGCTGATTTATGCTATGCCGTCCCGCGGGGCTGGGACCCTGGGCTCTGTAAATATGCATGATTTCGTGAATTTATACGCATCTGTACGCGGGAGGTGCTCCCGGTTCCCGCGGAGGATGCCGAAGCGGTTGGGAACAGGAGAACATCCATGAAAAGAATATGCAAAAATACCCAAGGGAGCAGGAAAATCTTGTGCAAGATGACGCTTGCATAAATATTCATGACCGAGGTATAATACATCCATCATCAATCAAATAGACGGAGGAGTCCACCATGAAAGATAAAAAGAACATCAAGAAGATTGTGCTGGCCTATTCCGGCGGCCTGGACACGTCCATCATCATTCCCTGGCTGAAGGAGAACTACAACAACCCCGAGATCATCGCCGTGGCCGGCGACGTGGGGCAGAACGACGAGCTGGACGGCCTGGAGGAGAAGGCCCTCAAGACCGGCGCCAGCAAGCTGTATGTGGCGGACCTGGTGGACGAGATGGTGGACGACGTCATCATCCCCTCCATGAAGATGGGCGCCAGCTATGAGCAGTACCTGCTGGGCACCGCGTTTGCCCGGCCCATCATCGCCAAGAAGCTGGTGGAGATCGCCAAGGCGGAGGGCGCCGACGCCATCGCCCACGGCTGCACCGGCAAGGGCAACGACCAGGTG
>CAJFNE010000163.1 GCA_904393855.1 uncultured Oscillibacter sp.
TTCTTGTAGACGAAGGAGGCGGTGCAGCAGAAGGACACGGTGGCCAGCACGTTCATGATGCAGCCGATGGGGCCGGTGTCGCTGACGGTGAACATCTCCACCACGGCCACCACGATGGAGATGATGGCGGCGGCCAGGGGCCCGAAGATGAAGCCGCCGATGCAGATGATGGTGTCCTTCAGGTCCAGCTGCAAGAAGCCGGACACCTGGGGCAGCATCTTGCTCAGGTACATCACCACATAGGCGATGGCCGTCAGCATGGCCAGGGAGGTCAGGGTTTTCACATTGGTGCGCTGGCGGGCGGCGGGGATGGCGTTGACATTGGGATCGGACATAGAAAAACACACTCCTTTTTGCCTGTACACACCCTGGATTCTTTGGCTTCTCCAAGGTGAACAAACAACAAAGGAGCGCGTCAAAAACGCGCGGCTCTGCCGCTCTCATCTTCTTCCATCCAGACTATACTGTTGGTCCCGGAGTTTCACCGAGTCAGCGGACGCATTGCTGCGGCCGGTCGCGGACTTTACCGCCAGTGGGGAATCGCACCCCGCCCTGAAGACAAAGATTCAGTTGTGCTCTGGGGATAGTATACGACAGCGCCCTGGAAAATGCAACCCCTGATTTGAAAAAATTTACGGCCGGTCAAATTTTGCGAAAAGGGGCTTTTCAAAAGGGGTTGACAGCGATGGCACCCCGGGATACGCTCAGACAGACAGAGGATAACTCTGTCCGTTTTACCTGCCTGGATAGCCAATCTATCTACTATATCAGAAAACGACGCTTTGACGACACAGGATAGCTGTGCGCCAGGGCGTCGTTTTACGTTTCGTCGGGGAGATACCGGAGCACGTCCTCCACATTGCAGGAGAGGATGCGGCACAGGTCGTTCAGGGTGGCGGTGGAGATGTTCCGGTTCTGCTTCAGGGAGTCCAGCGTCCCCCGGCTGAAGGAGTAGTGCTTGATGAGCGCATACGTGGTGATGCCCCTGCGCCTCATGGTCTCCCACAGCGGGTCGTACACGATCATAAAAACCACCTCCCCTGTGGTTTTCATTATATTTCCCGCCTGAGGGATTGAATATTCCCGATATATCGGGTATAATGTCAAGGTATAGGACAAAACGCAAAATTTGTAAAAAATAAAGGGAGGATTTGAGAATGAAGAAACGCGTGTTGGCAATGGTCATGGCGCTGTGCCTGGCCCTGTCCCTGCTGCCGGTGACGGCCGGGGCGGTGGAGGATGAAACAACTGAGCTCGCTTCCATTAGCGATCTTGTAGCAGCAAAAGACGGCACCTATGATAATCTCGAGGACGAAAACTACACGACGAATGCTGCACACGTCTCCTATACGTATTATACGGATAAGACATGTGCCCATAGCGCGAGAGATGATGATGGTCAATATCTCGAAGGCGATCTATATTGGGTCAAAACTGTGACGATCACAGGAATCAACTTTGGGGAGCTTAATGACGGCTCCGAGGATATGAAGAAACTGCAAGACGTCATCAGGAACGGCAGGAGAACTGATACTTCTGAGCAGTTTAAGGACTCTATTGAAGTGAACTTTGTGAATTGTACCTTTAATCAGGAAACTACCCATTTTCAGGTTTATAAAATCAGACCCTGTGATGTGACAAAATACTCCTTTAATCATTGTACATTTAATCAGCAGAATAGTGGACAATATGCGATTACTTTGAACACATCTGAGACTGCGTACAATAGACCCATTTCCTATGAGATCAACGGCTGCACGATCAACTCTCAGGGGAGGGGTATCAATATCACCGCCGGCACCGAACAAGAGGCTTTGGGAGCAGGGATGTCGAGTTTGCCCAGTGTTGTCGTCAGCGGCAATACCTTTCATTTGCCGGATACGAGCGAGAGCAACATGGCAATCCAAATTGCCGGTGTCTGGGACAATGCGAGCCTGACTGACAATTTATCCCCCTTGATCACAGTGTCTGATAACGAAATTGATGCCTATGTTGCGGTCCGTGTCCATGACAGCATGGGGAATAACACGAACGACAGTGCAAAGTATTTGGTGGACTTTACTGAGAATATCCTGTTGAATGGGACACTGGGTGTAGTTGCCGATGTTGGTGACGATACTGCCGATAATGTAAAAGAAATACTCCAAGCGATTGTGGAATCTTATGAGAACAGCGGCGAGACGAGCTTCATCATTCCTGCTACCAGCGTATCCCTCAGTCAGGACAGCGTGACCCTCTACAGCGACACCACCTCTAATACTGTTACCCTCACTGCTACGGTAACTCCGGCTAACAGTACCGATGCTGTGACTTGGGAGAGTAGTAATGTGAATGTCGCTACTGTGGCGGGCGGCGTGGTTACCGCTGTAGCCAATGGTACCGCTATCATCACGGCCAAGGCGGGGAACTACTCTGCTACCTGCGTGGTAAATGTCACCTCATATTCCCCCACCACCCCCTCCGGCGGGAATGACAACACCGAACCCAGCTATTCTCCCGTTATGGACGTCTCCGACGGCGGCACGGTCCGGGTGAGCCCCCGGACCCCCAGCGAGGGCGACGAGGTCACCCTCACCGTGGAGCCTGACAGCGGCTACGAGATAACGGATGTCACCGTCACGGACCGGAGCGGCCGGGAGGTGGACGTCACCGCGGGGCGCGACGGCACGTATACGTTTACCCAGCCCGCTGGCCGGGTGACCATTGAGGTCACGTTCGCCCCCGTGGGCGGGGAGACCGTGTTCACCGACGTGCCGGAGAGCTTCTGGGCCTACGACGAAATCATGTGGGCCCAGGAGAACGGCTACGTCAACGGCGTGACGGACACCACGTTCAGCCCCAACGCGACGATCTCCCGCCAGCAGATCTGGATGATCCTGGCCCGCATCAGCGGCTACAACCCCGCCGACATGGCGGCGGCCCGGGCCTGGTCCATCAGCAGCGGCATCTCCGACGGCACCAACCCCGGCGGGGCGGTGACCCGCCAGCAGCTGGCGGCGCTGCTGTACCGCTTCGCGGAGAGCCAGGGCCACGATGTGACCCAGCGGGCGGACCTGAGCGCCTACCCCGACGCGGGGAGCGTCTCCGATTACGCCGTGGAGCCCCTCCAGTGGGCTGTGGCCGAGGGCATCGTCAGCGGTACCACGGCGGGGACCCTGAACCCCCAGGGCACCGCCACCCGGGCCCAGTTCGCGGTGATGCTCTACCGCTTCCTGGCCGTGTGACCTCACAGCAATTCCGGCGGGACGGGTTTTCCGTCCCGCCGGTTTTTGCCCGAAGAGGGAATTCCCCTTTACAAGCGCGAACGAATGTTCTATACTCGAAAGCAGAACGGAGAGGAGGGATGCCGGATGCCGGCCAGACAGGAGTCCTGCTGCTTCACCGGGCACCGGCCCGGCAAGCTGCCCTGGCGCTACGACGAGACGGACCCCCGCTGCCTGGACCTGAAGCGGCGCATCGCCGACGCGGTGGAGGCGGCCTATGACCAGGGCTTCCGCCACTTCCTCTGCGGCATGGCCCAGGGGTGCGATCTGTACTTCTGCGAGTGCGTCCTGGCCCTGCGGCAGCGGCACCCGGACGTGACGGTGGAGGCCGCCATCCCCTGCCCCTCCCAGGCGGACGGCTGGCCCCGGGACCAGCGGGAGCGCTACGACCGGCTGGTGGCGGCCTGCGACCTGGAGACGGTGGTCTCCGCCCAGTACAGCCCCGCCTGCATGCAGCGACGGGACCGCTACATGGTGGACCACGCCGCCCTGCTGATCGCCGCCTTTGACGGCACCCCCGGCGGCACCCGGTACACGGTGGAGTACGCCATGCGCCGCCGCATCCCCATCGTGGACCTGGACATCCTGCCCCGGAGCCGGATGGAGCGGAAACTTGCGGAAAACCGCCGGGTGTGATACACTGGTGCCTCAAACCCATGCCAAATAGGAGGATGACGCCTTGAAAAAACTGCTGCCCCTGGTGCTGGGGCTTGCCCTGCTGGCGGGCTGCGGCCAGACGGCTCCCACGGAGCCGGAGACGGACCCGGACCGGCTGCAGATCGTGGCCACGGTGTTCCCGGCCTATGACTTTGCCCGGTCCGCCGCCGGGGAGCTGGCGGA
>CAJFNE010000164.1 GCA_904393855.1 uncultured Oscillibacter sp.
CAGGCAGTTCAGGATCTTGCCCCGCACCGGCATGATGCCCTGGTACTCGGAGTCCCGGGCCAGCTTCACGCTGCCCAGGGCGCTGTCGCCCTCCACGATATAGATCTCCCGCTTCTCCACGTCCTTGGTGCGGCAGTCCACGAACTTCTGCACCCGGTTGGCAATGTCGATGGAGCCGGAGAGCTTCTTTTTCACGTTCAGGCGGGTCTCCTCCGCCTTCTCCCGGCTGCGCTTGTTCAGCAGCACCTGCTCGCCGATCTTCTCCGCGTCGAAGTGGTTCTCGATGAAGTAGATCTCCAGATTACTGCGGAGGAACTCCGTCATGGCCTCCTGGACGAACTTGTTGGTGATGGCTTTCTTCGTCTGGTTTTCATAGCTGGTCTGGGTGGAGAAGTTGTTGGAGACCAGCACCAGACAGTCCTCCACGTCCGCCCAGGTGATTTTGCTCTCGTTCTTCTGGTACTTCCCCTGGTCCCGCAGGTACTTGTCGATGGCGGAGACAAAGGCGGACTTCGCCGCCTTCTCCGGGGAGCCGCCGTGCTCCAGCCAGGAGGAGTTGTGGTAGTGCTCGATGACATGCACCTGGTTGGAGAAGCAGCAGGCCACGCTGAGCTTCACCTTGTACTCCGGCTTGTCCGCCCGGTCCCGGCCCCGCTTCTCCGCCTGCCAGAACACGGGGGCCGTCAGGCTGTTTTCCCCCGCCAGCTCCGCCACGTAGTCCTGGATGCCGTTCTCATAGAGGAACTCCGTCTCCTCGAACTGCCCTGGCTCGGTCTCGTTCCGGAACCGGAAGGTGATGCCGGCGTTTACCACCGCCTGGCGTTTCATCACGTCGGAGAAGTACTCCGCCGGGATGGCGATGTCCGTGAACACGTCCAGGTCCGGCAGCCAGTGGGTCCGGGTGCCGGTCTTTTTCGCCTGGTTTTTCGGCAGGGGGGTCTTGCCCAGCTCCCCCACGATCTCCCCCCGCTCGAAGTGGAGGGCGTACTCGAAGCCGTCCCGCCAGACGGTGACGTCCATGTAGCGGGAGGCATACTGGGTGGCGCAGGCGCCCAGGCCGTTGAGGCCCAGGGAGTATTCGTAGTTGTCGCCGGAGAGGTTGTCGTATTTGCCGCCGGCGTACAGCTCGCAGTACACCAGCTCCCAGTTATAGCGCTGCTCCTTCTCGTTCCAGTCCACCGGACAGCCCCGGCCCAGGTCCTCCACCTGGATGGAGCGGTCCAAAAACCGGGTGACGGTGATCACCTTGCCGTGGCCCTCCCGGGCCTCGTCGATAGAGTTGGAGAGGATCTCAAACACCGCGTGCTGGCAGCCGTCCAGGCCGTCAGAGCCGAAAATGACGCCGGGCCGTTTCCGAACCCGGTCCGCGCCTTTCAGAGATGAGATGCTGTCGTTGCCGTAATGCTGCTTGCTTGCTGCCATAGTTCCTCCGCCTGGGCAAATCTGCCGTCCATGTCTTCAATATTTTGTATTTTATCATATCGCGTCCCCCAGTTCAAGGGCCTGCCCCGTTTCCGACGGTTCTCGGCGGAAACGGGGCTTTTTGGAGAAAATGTTGTTGCGCAACAAAAACCATAATCTTACGGTCACCCCCCAAACCCCCGCCCTGAAAGAGTTTTTCACATTTTCCACAGGGTTTTCCACACCCTTATGTCAACTTTGCAACTGGCGAAAAGTGCGGAAAAAATTTTCGGTCTTGCCGAATCCTGAAAGAGGGAGGCCGGCGCCGACGGCGCCGGCCTCCCGCCGGTAGAAATTCAGAGAAACTGGAAAGCCTGTCCGGGGTTCTCCACCGGGACAGTCCGGCCTGTAAACTGGGGGAAAGCCGCCAGGAAGCGGGCCGTGAAGCCGAAGTCCCCCCACTGGTGCATGGGCAGGAACCGGGCGATGTCCGCCAGCTCCAGGAAATAGCGGGGCCCTCGGAAGCCGTCCTCTCCCAGCCGGGGGTCCAGGGGCAGCATGGCCAGGTCGATCCGCCGGCCCCGAAGGGGCTCCGTGTACCGCTTGAAGTTGACCTCCATGTTCCGGTTCCAGGCGGGGTCCTCCCCCTCCCAGTGCCACCAGTTCAGGTCTCCGGCGTGAAATACCGTCCGGTCCGCCGCCGTCACCAGGAAGGCCACTCCCTCATCCGTGGAGGGCAGGGTCTCCACCACGACGCCGGGGAGGGGCCCCACGGTCTCGTTGCCCCCCAGCCGCAGGCAGTGGGCGGCGGTTTCCTCCGAGAGTCCCCACCGCTCCCGCTGGCGGGACGTCAGGCGGATGTCTTTTCCCAGCAGGAAGCGGACGGGCCGGTGCCCGTCATCCAGGGTGAATACCCGGGGGGAGAAGTGATCCTCGTGAGCATGGCTCACGCACACCAGCACGGGGACCCCCGGCGCCAAGACCGGCAGCTCCCCCTCCGTCCAGTCGAACAGCAGCGCCGCCGACGGCAGCTCCACCAGGAAGCCGCTGTGGCCCAGGAAGGTCACCCGCATCACAGGAATTTCACCGCCGTGCCGTAGGCAATCACCTCGGCGGCCCCCTGCATCACGGAGGCGGAGCCGTAGCGCATGTTGATCACCGCGTCGGCGCCCAGCTTCTCCGCCTCGTCCACCATCCGCTTCGTGGCGATCTGCCGGGCCTCGATCAGCATTTCCGTGTAGCCGGTGATCTCCCCGCCCACCAGGGTCTTCATGCCCGCCATGAAGTCCTTGCCGAAGTTCTTGGACTGGACCACCGTCCCCTTTACGAGGCCCAGGGCCTCAATCTCTTTCCCGGGCACGTACTCAATATTCAGCAGCAGCATCTAATTCTCCTCCTTCAATTTCCTGAAATCTCTTCCGCAGCACAACCAGAGCGCCGATCAGGCTCACGCCGCTCAGCACCGCCAGCGCCCCGAAGAGGGCCACGCACCATCCTGGCATCCCCGGGATGAAGCACAGCCCCACCATCACGCCGATGACCGCCAGCTGGATCACGGCGAACAGCGCCACGCCCTGGACCGCCTCCCGCTTGCGCCGTCTCTGGAGGTCAGTATTTCTTGGCATCCTCCTCTTCTCCTTTCTGAATCTCCCGCAGGCGCTGGACCAGCGCGACCACCACGCCCACGATCACCGCCAGCAGCACCAGGGCGTAGAGCCCCAGCGCCGCCATGGCCGCGCCGTCCGCGGTTCCAATGCCCAGCAACGGCATCACCACCGGCAGCAGCACCAGTCCCAGCAGCGCGATCAGGAACGCCAGCACCACAGCGGCACACACCAGCGGAGCCACCCACTTTCGCTTCCGCTTAGAACTGTCTTGCATCGTCTTCCTCTCCTTTCTCAATCTCCCGGATGCGCTGCATCAGGGCCAGCACCACGCCGCCGATGATCATCACCGGCATGGCCGCCAGCACCAGCACCAGCGGCAGGGGAGGGGCATCCTCCGCATCGATGGTATAGCCCCAGACAATCAGCGCCGCCAGGCCCCCCATCAGCAGGATCGTCAGCACCGTGACCACCACCGGGGCCACGTAGCGGATGCGGGTGTCCTGCTGCTGCTTGTTCTGAAAGGTGGTGCCGGACCGCTCCAGATGCTCCATCTCCGCCAGCAGGGACTCCGCGTCCAGGTCCGCCAGCCGCTCCTGGCAGTCCGCCAGGGACGCGCACAGCTGGATGGACTGCTCCAGGTTCCGCTGGTCCCGCTCCAGGGTAATGAGGTGCCGGCGCATACCGTCCCCCACCGTGCGGCTGCCGCTCTGCATCTGCCGGATCTCCTCCAGGGGCAGCCCCAGCTTCCGCATCAGCTTGATCCGCCGCAGGACCTCCACCTCCGCCTGGCTGTACTCCCGGTAGCCGTTCTCGCTGTTGCGCCGGGGCGTCAGCAGGCCCTCGGATTCATAGAAGCGGATATTCTTCTTCGTGATGCCCACCAGGGCCTCCACCTCGTTGATCTTCATGGTACACCTCGTTTTCTGGGTCTATCGTATACCTTCCACAAAGGGGAAAGTCAAGGGATTTTTGAAAAAAAGCCTCGGGAGGCTGGATGCCGTGGGGAAAATGTGGTATCATTTCCTATATGAATGAAAGACAGGATATACGCACAAGTGAAGA
>CAJFNE010000165.1 GCA_904393855.1 uncultured Oscillibacter sp.
GCAACCTGTTCCAGGCGGAAGAGTCCGTGGAGATCCTGGCCCTGGACTCCCAGGAGTCCTTCGCCCAGAACCAGGCGTTCTATCAGTCCCGGCTGGAGGAGGAGATCGTCCCCGAGATTCGGGAGCTGCTGCGGCAGGACATGGCGTACCTGGACGAGATTCAGGCCACCTCTGCCTCCGCCCGGGAATTCCTTCTGGTGCTCCGGATGGAGGAGCAAGCTGCTCTGGACGAGGGCAGCCTGCGGCAGAAGGAGAAGGCCCTGTGCGACCACGGCCTTCGGGTCCGCCTGGCGGAGATAGAGGATGTGAGACGGCTGCTGGCGGTCTACTACCTGCGGGATGGCCTGGCGGAGAATCTGGAGGATGTGGACGGAGAGAGGGCGGTGATGGTATATGGCTAAAAAGCAGCGGAAGAAGAAAAAGGCCGCGCTGCCCGCTCCGGCGGCGCAGCGCCCTCGGGAGTTCCTGGACCTCATCGCCCCCGGTATGATCCAGTTCAACACGGATCACTATCTGTTCGGGAACACGTATCGCGCTGCCATGATGCTGCGGGGCTACCCACCCACTACTGAGGAGCTGGCCCTGCTGCGGCAGCTGGGGGAGATGGACGGCGTGACGGTGCATTTGGCCGTCCGGAAGGTGACCGCCGCGGAGGAGGAAGCCATCCTCCATGCCGCCAGCAATAAGAATCGGATGGAACTGGGCAACGTGAACAATGTGAAGCAGAGCGTCACCGCCGGGGCGAAGATTGCGGACACGGAGGCGCTGATCCGGGACATGCGGCGGGCCAAGGAGCCGCTGCTCCACTGCTCGGTCTTTCTGGAGCTTGCGGCCAGGTCCCAGGAGGAGCTGCGGCGCCTGCGGGATACCGTGGGCGCCGCGTTGCTGCGGGTCAAGATCTCCGCGGACTCTTTGCTGCTGCGCCAGCGGGAGGGCTTCCTCTCCGCCAACCCGGTGGGGCGGAATGCCCTGGGCGCCTTTGCCGAGCGGGTTCTGCCCGCCTCCAGCGCGGCCAATCTATACCCCATGAGCTACTCCGGCATGACGGACCCGCGGGGCTTTTGCATCGGCCGGGACAGGTACGGCTCCAATATCATCGTGGACCTGGACCGGCGGACGCCGGACAGGACCAACGGGAGCGTCGTCATCCTGGGCAACAGCGGCCAGGGGAAGTCCTTCTTGCTGAAGCTGCTGCTGTGCAATCTGCGGGAGGCGGGGAAAGCGGTGATCTCCCTGGACTCGGAGCACGAGATGGAGGACCTGTGCGGCAGCCTGCGGGGCTGCTTTCTGGACTTTCTCAGCGGCCGGTACCGGATCAACCTGCTGGAACCCCGGCGCTGGGACGACGGCGGCGAGCAGGAGGACCCGGATGCGCCGCCGGCCTTCCGGGGGACCCTCCTGGCCCAGCACGTCTCCTTCCTGCGGGATGTCTTCCGGGTCTACAAGGGATTTGACACGCCCCACATTGATGTGCTGGAGCTGATGGTGGAGCGGCTCTACCGCAAGTGGGGGATTACGGACCAGACGGACTTCCAGCGGATGCGGCCCAGGGACTACCCGGTGATGGCGGACCTCTATGACCTGATTGAACAGACCTATCAAAATTATGAACGGGAACCGCTGCCCCTCTACCCGCCGGAGATGCTGCGGGACCTGCTGCTGGGACTGCACTCCATGTGCCGCGGCGCGGACGCCAGATTCTTCAACGGTCATACCAACATCACCTCGGACCGCTTCCTGGTGTTCTGTGTCAAGGGACTGAACGATGTGGCGGAGAATCTCCGGGACACGCTGCTCTTCAACATCCTCTCCTACATGTCGGATCAGCTGCTGACAGCGGGGAACACCGTGGCAGCCATTGACGAGCTGTACCTGTGGCTCTCCAACCCCACGGCGGTGACGTATATCCGCAACTGCCTGAAGCGAGTGCGCAAGCGGGGGTCCTCCCTGATCCTGGCCTCGCAGAATCTGGACGATTTCGACCAGCCGGGCGTCCGGGAGCTGACCCGCCCGCTGTTTGCCATCCCCGCCCACCAGTTCCTGTTCAACGCCGGCGCCATCGAGCGGCGATTCTACATGGAGAACCTCCAGCT
This sequence comes from uncultured Oscillibacter sp., assembly GCA_904393855.1. Taxonomy (GTDB): domain Bacteria; phylum Bacillota; class Clostridia; order Oscillospirales; family Oscillospiraceae; genus Oscillibacter. The sequence goes on from CAJFNE010000165.1 coordinate 2,094, forward strand.
GGAACCGGAGGAGTACGAGCACATCCGGCAGGCCCAGAAGGGGAACTGCCTCTATAAGTGCGGCAGCGGGCGGTATCTGCTGCGCGTGATTGCCCCGCCGTATAAGAGCGCGCTGTTCGGGACAGCGGGGGGAGCATGAACATCGTGGGATATGGGGGTGGGACGGACAGCACTGCCATGCTGATTGGCCTGTGGCAGCGCGGGATTCCGGTGGATCGGATTCTGTTCGCGGACCCAGGCGGGGAGCAGCCCCACACCTACGTATATCTGGACATCATGGACCGCTGGCTGCGGGAGCATGGGATGCCGGGAATCACGCGGGTGTGGTATACCGAAAAGAACGGCCAACGGCTGACGCTGGAACAGGAGTGCCTGCGCTCCGCCTCCCTGCCGTCCATCGCCTACGGCCACAAGAAGTGCTCCCTCAAGCACAAGGTGGCGCCCCAGGAGAAATTCTGCAACCGAGATCCGGCCTGCCGGGCGGCGTGGTCCAGGGGGGAGCGGGTGACGAAGTTCATCGGCTACGACGCGGGCGAGGGGTCCCGGCGGGACAAGGTGGCCGAGCGCGACCAGCGGGATGCGAAATACCGGAAAGTATATCCGCTCATGGAGTGGGGGTGGACCAGAAAGGATTGCATCCGGGTCATTCAGGAGGCGGGACTTCCTCTGCCGGGGAAATCCTCCTGCTTTTTCTGCCCCAGCATGAAGCGCCGGGAGATCCGGACCCTCTACCATCGGTATCCGGACTTGCTGGCAAGAGCACTGGCCATCGAGGACCGCGCGCGGCCCAATCTTCTCACGGTGGGGGGATTGGGCCGCAGCTACGCGTGGCGGGAGTTCATTGAGGCGGACCAGGCCCGGGCGGCCATTTCCGAGGTGTTTTCCCCGGAGGACCTGTCCTGTTCCTGTGCGGATCGAACAGAGGAAAAGGAGGAGATGCAGTATGAGTTTTCACACAGCGGCCCTGCGGATGCTGCTCGGCCCCCTGGCTGATGAGCGGACCCGCCGGGCCTTGGGTTGGATAGTTACCGCGATCCTGGCGCCCGTCATCCTGATTGCCGCCCTGCTGCTGTCCCTGCTCTCCGGTACCACCCAGCATAACAACGCCGTCGTGGATCTGGTGTTCAACGGCGGCGCCATTCCAGCCACCATGTCCGCGGAATATGCTGGCCAGATCCAGGCCATGCAGATGGGGATGGCGGAGCTGGACGCGGCGGCGGCAGAAGTCAACGGGCAGATGGAGGGCGGAAGCCTGGATGGAAATTGGGTGAAGGCCGTGTTCTTCTCTCTGGCGTTCGGCAGGGACCATCAGGATCTCTCCGCGGAGGAGGCGCGGGCATTCGCGGACTGCTTCGTGCGCTATGAAACCAGGACCCGCATGGTCCCCTCCGGCACAGACCCGGACACCGGCGAGACCACCTACCGGGAGGAGACCTACACGGTGGCGGTGCCGATTGACCAGGAGACCGCCTTTGCCAACCTCGCCGCCGCGGGGTATTCCGTCACGGAGGTCTTGGCGGCCAACGCCCAGGCGGTCTATGACCGGATTGCCTATGGCGCTGCAGATGGGTACACCGGCGAGATTGCGTATGGCGGCGGCCGGTTCACGGAGCTGGACGCTTCGGAGTTCAGGGATCCCACCACAAAGAACGCGGAGGACCTGGTGGCCTACGTCACCCATGCCTGGGAATCCGGATGGGGATATGTCTGGGGAACTTTTGGGCAGACCCTGACGGAGCCCCTGCTGGAATCCAAGATCCGGCAGTACCCGGACGGCGTGGGGGACTATGAGGACGTCATCCGGGAGAAATGGCTGGGCGGCCGGACGGCGGACTGCGTCGGCCTCATCAAGGGCTACGGCTGGCTGGACACGGACTCCATGACGATCCGATACGGCACCCACGGGATGCCGGACATCGGCGCGGACGCCATGTACCGCAATGCCGCGGTCAAGGG
>CAJFNE010000166.1 GCA_904393855.1 uncultured Oscillibacter sp.
TCTCGATCTCCGCGGAGGAGACGGAGTCGTTCTCGTTGACGATGGGGATGACCCCCATCTCCAGCAGGGTGGAGAAAGTACTGCGCAGATGCTCCGCCCGGTCCGGGTCCTCCACGTCGTCCCCGGTCAGCAGGATCTGCGCCACGCAGCGGTTGTATTCGGAGAACAGCTTGTCGTAGATATGCATGATCCGGCACTGGCCCACCGCGGCGGCGGCCTGCTTCATCCGCAGCTCCGTGGGGCGCTCCGGCAGGCGCAGCCGGGCGGTGCCCACGGTGATGGCGGCGGAGGTCACCAGGATGATCTCACGTCCCATGCCCTGCAGGTCCGACAGGGTCCGAACCAGATGCTCCATGCTCCGCAGGTCCATGGTCCCGGAGCTATGCGTCAGCGTGGAGGTGCCCACTTTGACCACGATGCGCTGTTTTGCCTGTTCCAAGGTATCCGCCTCCCGGTTTCTCAAGTGAAATATAAATGGAAGTATAGCATGTCCTGTGGAAAAAAGAAAGCCCGGCGGGCGTGTAGTTTTCATAAAAATGCGGACACTATCGGGGAAAGGGAGGAATTTTTATGACTGAACACACGAAGCCCACTGACCCGGACCAGGAGAACGACTCTGAGAACAAGGAATCCGCCCAATCCATTCTGGACTTTGGCTCCGCCCTGACGAAAACGCCCCACGGCAATGTATACTGCCTGACCATCATCGGCCAGATCGAAGGACACAACACGGCCGCGCAGGGCGCCAAGACCACGAAGTACGAGCACGTGCTGCCGCTGCTGGCCAAGCTGGAGGAGAGCGGCGAGGTGGACGGCGTCCTGTTCCTCCTAAACACTGTGGGCGGCGACGTGGAGGCGGGCCTTGCCATCGCGGAGCTGATCGCCGGTATGACGAAGCCCACGGTCTCCATCGTCCTGGGGGGAAGCCACTCCATCGGCGTGCCCCTGGCGGTGGCGGCCCGGTACAGCTTCGCCGTGCCCTCCGCCGCCATGACGATTCACCCGGTGCGCATGAGCGGCACCGTCATTGCCGCGCCCCAGACCTATAACTATTTCCAGCGGCTCCAGGATCGGATCGTGGACTTTGTGTCCAAGCACAGCGGTATCAGCCCGGAGGACTTCCAGGCCCTTATGCTGCAAAAGGACGACATGGCCGCCGACGTGGGCAGCGTGCTCTACGGGGAGGAGGCCGTGCGGATGAAGCTGATCGACTATGTGGGAGGTCTCTCCGACGGCCTCCAGTGCCTGTACCGGCAGATCGACCGGCGAAAAGGACAGCCGGCGGAGCCGTAAGGCCCGCCGGTTTTCCTGCGGTCTCCGGGGATCAGGGCTCCTCGTCCACGAACTCGAACAGTTCCTCCACCGGGACGTGGAAGACGTGGGCGATGTCCATGGCCAGCTTCAGCGAGGGGTTGTACCGGCCGTTTTCCAGGTGGACGATGGTCTCCCGCCGGGCGGAGACCAGGGCCGCCAGCTCGCTCTGCTTGAGCCCCGCCCGCTCCCGGTACTCCTTGATCTTCGTCTTCAGCACCTTACATCCCCCTCTTGTCGATCACGGCGAAGATAGCCGCCCGGATCAGGGTCAGCAGCAGGATGCCGCCCACGACGCAGTACCCCGCCACGATCCCCGAGAAGTCGGCGAAGACGCAGGCCAGCGCCGCCGCAGTCATCAGCCCGTAGGCCACCCGGAGGCAGATGGAGTCGGTGGTCTTCAGGTTCTCCCGGGCGAACTCGTCAAAGAGCTTCCGCTTCCTGGCGTAGGAGACCTGCGCCCAGACCAGGACGGCGGCCAGCACGAGGGAGACCGCCTGCACATACCGGAAGACGGGGTTCCAGCCGTCCACCGTGCAGGCCCAGTAGTAGAACAGGAACAGCGCCGCCGGCGCGGCCTTCCCAAACATCCACACGCTCAGATTGATGGAATTGGCTTTCATGACACAGACCTCCAAAGTGAAATATTTTTAACTTCCTGCGGGAGCTGACTGCCGCCATGGGCTGGCGGCGGATTTCCCGGTGTGTCGAAAAATTTTTATGACAGATAGTAAAATATACTTGACAAAATGTCGCAGAAGAGGTATGCTGTTCCCAACAAAACGATGGGGAGGTTCTGGCGATGCGCGGGATTTCGATGGAGACGATCCTGGGGGTGCTGGTGGGTCTGGCGATGGCCGGGGTGCTGGTGGCGGTGCTGTTCCGAGCCAAGGTTCTGGACATGACCTTTGACGAGCGGCAGGAGCGGGCCCGGGGCGTGGCCTACAAGTGGGGGTTCCTGACCATGGCGGTGTGCCTGGCGCTGTACGGGGTTTCCGATCTGCTGCTGGGCCGCTGGTGCGACGGACTGGCCGGGGCGGTGCTGTGCTTCTGCGTCGCCGGGACGGTCTTTGCCTCTGTGTGCATCCGGAAGGGGGCCTATATGGGCCTGCGGGAGAGCCGCCGCACGGTGCTGCCCTTCCTGATTTCGGCCACGGCCCTGAACCTGCTCGTCGGCATCCAGCAGGTGGCGGAGGGAGGCGTCGTGGTGCAAGGTATCCTGACCTACCGGGCCACGAATCTGCTGCTGGGGCTCACGTGCCTGGCGATTCTGCTGGTCTACCTGGCGACGCCCGCATCCGCCCCGGAGGAGGACGAGGAATGAAGAACCTCCGCCTGAAGGCCGCCCGGGCGGCCAAGGACCTGAGCCAGCAGCAGCTGGCGGACGCGGTGGGGGTGTCCCGCCAGACCATCAATGCCATCGAGAAGGGGGACTACAACCCCACCATCAAGCTCTGCATCGCCATCTGCCGGGTGCTGGACAGGACCCTGGACGAGCTGTTCTGGGAGTGAGCGCGCCGGTCCACAAGGAGCACGGGCCCGGCACAGGGCGGTCCAGCAGAAGCTTAAATTGAGGATTGAGAGGAAAATGATATGGAGCGTTTTCAGAAGCTGTATCAGCAGGGCACGGTGGAGGTGTTTGAGATTTGGGCGGACACGGAGACCGGCATCCAGTATGTGTTTCACAGAAACGGAAGCGCGGCGGGTCTCACGCCGCTGCTGGATCAGGAGGGCAGGCCGGTCCGCATGCCGGAATACCGTCCGGGCACGCCTGCTTGAGCGCGCCCTGCCCGAAAATCGGATACAGCCAACAGGCCGGAGGCCCCGCAGGGCCTCCGGCCTGTTCTTTTATTCCACGGGACGCCTGGGCGGAGGCGCGTCCGCCAGCAGGTCTCCCAGCAGCTCCCGGGCCTGGACGGTATCCTCCGGCCGGACGGAGATGTAGTAGGTCAGCCGGTCGATCCGCCCGTTGGGGCCAAAGTCCCGATGGTCCAGTTTGGCGCCGCAGCCGCACACCGGCGCCTCCGTCTCGTAGTAGCCGGTCTCCATGATCTTCACCCCGGCGTCCTTCAACCTCCGACGGGCGGCCTTCCAGCGGGGCTTGTCGCCCCAGACCTCAAAGACTTTCTCCCGTTTTCCAAACAGCGCCATGCCGCCCACCTCCATCAGCCTGCGGAGGGCAGGTCCTACGGACCGTGGCCTCCGGTGTTTTTCACAGTGTAACGCAGATCAACGCTGGACGCAAGAGGGGAATTCCCCTGAGAGTGCCGATTTCCGGGAATATTTACGGAATGTTCTTGAAATGGGCGCGGTTGTTTGATATAGTATCCTAGTTATCGTATGAACTGCTGCAAGAGGTGACGCTGTGTATCTGAAAGCATTGAAAATACATAGAGAACCCACCAAACCGCTGTAATGCCTGGGAAATCGTTGATTTGATGGTATGGCTGCCTAATGAATTACACCAATTTTACACCAGTTGAGACAGAGTATGATATAGCACGTAGGTATAGTACAGTTATAATTGGGGAAGCAGTCGTTTCGATTTTGCCTCTTTTGGCAGAAACGGCCGCTGCAATATAAAAGATTAAAGGGGTTTGGGGATGTACCAAGTAAAGAATACCCCAAAAGAATACTGCAAAAGAAACGCCCGAGACTTACGAGCCTCGGGCGTAATTCTATATTTGTGGTGTGTAAAATACATC
>CAJFNE010000167.1 GCA_904393855.1 uncultured Oscillibacter sp.
GTGGAGCGGCCGATGAAAGCCTCCACCGCGTGGGTCAGGGCGTCCATGCCGGTGGTGGCGGTCATGGAGGGGGGCATGGTGCGGGTGTTCTCCACGTCCAGCACCGCCACCTTGGGGATCAGGGGGAAGTCGTTGATGGGGAATTTATATCCATGCTCGCTGTCCGTGATGACGGTGGCCAGGGTCACCTCGCTGCCGGTGCCGGCAGTGGTGGGAATGGCGATCAGCGGCGGGATGGGCCGCAGGACCTTCAGGATGCCCCGCATGCGGGCCACCGGCTTGCTGGGCCGGGCGATCCGAGCTCCCACGGCCTTGGCGCAGTCGATGGCGGACCCGCCGCCGAAGCCGATCAGCGCCTGGCAGCCGTGTTCCAGGTAGACGGCCCGGGCCTCCTCCACGTTGTGGACGGTGGGATTGGAGACCGTCTTGCTGTAGACCGCGCAGCGGATGCCCGCCTCCCGGAGGCACCGCTCCAGCGGCGCCGTCTTGCCCAGGGCGTAGAGGATGCTGTCCGTGACGATCAGCACGGAGTCCAGCCCGCGGGCCCGCAGCTCCGCCGGCACCTCCGCCGTGGAGCGGAGGATCTTAGGGTCCCGGTAGGGCAGCACCGGCATGGCCAGCCGCAGGGCCGTCTGGAAAGCGCGGCAGTAAACCTGATCAAGAATCTGCATGGAAAACACCTCTTTTGGCAGTAGTATACTCGCTTTTGAATGGGAATAACCGGAAAAATCCGCGCCGTCGCGGCGCCGGGTCAGGCCCGCATCCCGTCCAGCAGGACACCGAAGCTGTACCGGAAGTTTCGGACCGCCGTCTCCCGGGGGAGCTTGCGGCCCAGGGCGTCGGCGTTGTAGCCCCGGATGAAGCACCAGATGGCGTAGCTCATGATGTCGGAATCCACGTCCCGGAGGTGGCCCCGGCTCTTGCCGAACTCGATCAGCTTTTGGATTTCGCCCTTCCACCACGCGTAGTTGCCGGGGGAGACGGAATCGCTGGCGAAGACGTACTGGTAGAAGTTCATCTTATTCTCGTAGGACATGACCAGGGTGTTTGTCACGATGTCCAGTACCTGGGCGAAGAAGTCCCCCTCCGGGTCGAACCCGGCGGCGACGCTCTCCCGGATCTTCAAAGCGGTGTTCCGGTAGACGATGTCCAGCACCTCCGTGATGTTGCGGAAGCGGTTGTAGAAGACTCGGTTCGTGATGCCCAGGGCCTGCAGGATCTTGCGGACCGTGACGGTTTCCGCGCCGTCCGCCAGGGCCAGCTGCTCGGCAGTATCAATGATTCGCTGGGACATCTCATCGGAAATCAGCACGTTGGTCAATGCTTTTCCCTCCCTCAGCACACAGTGTGCTCAGTATAGCACGCGGCCGGAATTTTGCCAAGCCCTGAAAACGCACAAGATTCTGCGGAATTTCCGGCGGATTTCCGGGATTTTACAGGCAGGGACCGCAAAGCGCCCCGCCCGGTCTCCGGGCGGGGCGCGGCTTAGTTGGGAATCTCTTTGGTCTGCAGCTTGTAATAGCTCCAGCAGTGCCACTGGTGGATGGCGTTTGCCAGGTCTTCGTCTGCCTCGTCAGCGGAGATCAGGCTGCCGTCAGGCAGCAGATAGGTCTGCCGCTGCACCACCGGGGCCAGCCGCCGCAGCTGGTTCAGGAAAGAGAACCAGGCGGTCTCCTCTCCCCGGCCGGTGAGCTCCAGCACCGCTGCCCCCAGGAAGCTGGCGGAGAGGGTTCCGTCCTCCGGCAGGTCCAGGGAGGCCACGGCGTTCTCCCAGTCCAGGGCCTCCGCGCCGGCCTCGTTGGTCCAGATCACATAGGGGGTCTCATAGGAGCGCAGGGTGTCCCACTCCGCATCCTGGGTGATCCCCAGCTCCTCGTAGGCCAGCTGGTTGTCTCCCAGGTAGGGCAGGTGGTCGCCGAAGTATACCAGCACCACCGGCTCCTCCGCGGCGGAGAAGGACTCCACCAGGCGGCCCAGCATGGCGTCCGCGTCCCGGGCGCCCTCCGCGTAGACCTCCAGCAGGGTCCGCACCTCGTCGGAGACCTCCACGTTCAGGGGCACCTCCGGATACGCATAACCCTCGCCGTACTTGTCGGCGGTGTAGGACATGTGGTTCTGGATCGTGGTGGTGTAGTGGAAGAGCAGCTCGCCCCGGTCCACGGTCTCCTGGAACTCCTGCTCGATCAGGCCCGCCAGGTAGTCGTCGGTGACCCAGCGGCCCTTGGACTCCGGGTCCTCCATCTCGTCCACGAACCGCGTCTTCTCTGCGCCGAGCCAGCGGTACACGTTCTCCCGGTTGTAGAACCAGTCGTCGCCGGGGTGGAAGAAGGAAGTGGCGTAGCCTTCACTCCCAAAGACCCGGAACAGGCTGTCCAGGTTCCGGTTCACCACCCGGAAGGCCGAGGTGGTCAGGGTGGAGAGGGCGTTGGTCTGCATGCCGGTGAGCACGTCGAACTCCGTGTTGGCGGTGCCCCCGGCGAAGCCCGGCACCACGATGTGGCCGGTGATGGCGTGGGGGTCCGCCTCCAGGGCGTGGAGGTTAGACAGGGGGTCGTTCTCCGCCGTGTAGGCGAAGGCGTCGTCGTCCGTGATGTCGGAGAAGGCCTCGTTCATTACCATGACCACATGGACCGCTTTCCCCTGACCGGCGGCGGTCTCTCCGGCGTCCCAGGATTCCGCCTCGGAGCGGCTGTATCCCTCCGGCTTGTCCACCGGGTAGGTGGTGAACTGGTGGCAGAAGCAGTAGGGGAAGCCCAGCTCATTGAACACCGAGGGGATATAGTAGGCGTTGGACACCCGGAAGGAGTTGTACAGGTCGTTGGAGGCGTAGACGGTGACGATCAGCCCCGCCAGCACCGCTGCGCTGGCGGCGCAGCCCAGGACCCGCCCCAGCCAGCCCCGCAGCCGCGCCACCGGGCAGGGCCTGCCGCTGATGAAAACGCCCAGGACCGCCAGGACCGCCGTGAAGCCCAGCACCAGCAGGATGGCCCCCACTGGATAGTGGATGTCGTAGTCCCCCATGGCCCGGCCCAGCTCCTTCAGCAGGGCGAAGTCCCGGGGGAACACCGGCTCGTCCCGGATCTCGATCTTGATCCGGTTGGCGATGGACAGCGCCCCCACCAGCAGGTTGGTCAGCGCGGCGCCCCAGAACACGTTGCGGAACAGGAAGGCGAAAGCCAGCAGCACCAGCCCTACCGGCAGGGCGTTCAGCACGATCAACAGGGGCTGGGACCGGAACACGGCCAACACGGCCCGCAGGGCGTTGGGTTGGCACCACAGCGCCAGCAGGGTGATGGCCCCTGCCAGCAGCACCGCCGCCAGGAACGAGGCCCACAGCGGCAGGGCGAATTTCTGAAAACGCTTCAAGGCAAGGAATCCTTTCTGATGTGTAGTACCCTCCATTATAGGAAGAAACCGGCCAAAAAGCAAGAGCCGGAAGCGGAAACCGTCCGCCGAAAGGGTGGTGTTGCCGGCCCGCCGGGGCATCCGGCGGCATGGGTATCCGGTGCGTTCCGCAAGGGCGGGGAAGCGGCGCGGGTCCCTGTCCAGTTTGGCGCCCGCGGATCAAAAAAACTGTGAAATTTTTGTGACGCGGTTGCATTTCTGCGGAAAAATGATATATTAAATCCTGGTTGAATATTTTTTGCAAAGGACTTGATACCATGACAAAGATTGACATTGTTTCCGGGTTCCTGGGCGCCGGCAAGACCACGCTGATCAAGAAGCTCCTGGCGGAGGCGTTCCCCGGCGAGAAGCTGGTGCTCATTGAGAACGAGTTCGGCGAGATCAGCATCGACGGCGGCTTCCTGAAGGAGTCCGGCGTGCAGATCAGCGAGATGGCCGCCGGGTGCATCTGCTGCTCCCTGGTGGGGGACTTCCACCAGGCCCTGAAGGATGTCCAGGCCCAGTTCCACCCGGACCGCATCCTGATCGAGCCCTCCGGCGTGGGCAAGCTCTCCGACGTGATCGTGGCGGTGGAGAACACCGCCGCCGAGACCGACGACATGAAGCT
>CAJFNE010000168.1 GCA_904393855.1 uncultured Oscillibacter sp.
GCGCCTCTCCCCGCTCCGCTGTATTTGACAGAACCGCAAATTTGGATTATGATACTGATGCCTGCCGTTCAGTGTACGTCAAGCCCGTCCTCTTTCCCGTTAACCTCCTATTAATATTTTAGCGCCGCTTTAACAAATTCTCTGCTATAATGTTGGCAACCAAGGTAGATGTTTTCGCTTGAAAGGAGGGTTCTTCTTGCGCTCCCGCAAGTCTTTCCGGTCCCTGATCCGGGAACTTTTTCCTTTCTCCACGCAGGATCTTCTGACGACGGTGATCCTGTTCGCCTGCGCCACCGGAATCTGCGCCCTGCTCTGGCGGGCTAACAGCACCGACGGATTCGCATTCCCGGTCTATACGCTGACGGTCCTGCTGACCTCGCGCCTGACCACCGGATACTTTTACGGTTTCCTGGCCTCCGTTCTGGGCGTCGTGTGTACCAACTACATCTTTACATACCCCTACTGGGCTGTGAATTTCACGCTGACCGGCTACCCCATCACTTTCCTGGTGTTCCTGGTGGCCTCCATGATGACCTGCGCCCTGACCACCCAGGTCCGGCGGCAGGAGCGCCTCCGTGCCGAGGGGGAAAAAGAGGCCATGCGGGCCAATCTGCTCCGCTCGGTCTCCCACGATATCCGCACCCCGCTGACCTCCATTGTGGGTTCCACTTCCACGGTCCTGGAAAATCCCGGTCTCTCGGAGTCCGAGCGCCGGGAACTGCTGGAGGATACCCGCAATGAGGCCCAGTGGCTGATCCGCATGGTGGAAAACCTGCTCTCCATCACCCGCATCGGCGGTCAGACCCGAATTACAACCTCTCCGGAGGCCGCTGAGGAAGTGCTGGGAGAGGCCGTACAGAAGTTTGCCCGCCGCTATCCTGCCATCCGTTTCTCCGTCTCCGCGCCGGAGGAGCTGCTGATCGTCCCCATGGACCCCATCTTGATTGAGCAGGTCCTGTCCAATCTGATGGAGAACGCCGTCGTTCACGGGAAGACCACCACGGAGATCCATCTGACGCTGCGCTCCCGTGGGAACTATGCCTACTTCGATGTGGCGGACAACGGGCAGGGCATTTCCCCCAAGGAACTGCCCACCTTGTTTGACGGCACCCTGAAGCACAATGAGACGCCCCGGGGCGACGGAAAACGAAATATGGGACTGGGGCTCTCCGTCTGCATGGCCATTGTCCGGGCCCACGGCGGTTCCCTGTCCGCAAGAAATCTCGATCAAGGCGGAGCGGAGTTCACTTTCCGTCTGCCCCTGTTTAAGGAGGATTCCTGATGACAATTCGCGACAAAATTTTGGTAATTGAAGATGAGAAAACGATTTCCCACTTTATCTCCACGATCCTGAACAACAACGGCTACGAAGCCATGCAGGCCCGTACCGGCAGCGAGGCCCTCTCCATGATCTCCTCCCACTGCCCGGACCTGATCATCCTGGACCTGGGTCTGCCGGACATGGACGGTCTGGACATCCTGCGCCAGCTGCGGGAGTGGTCCAGCCTGCCGGTGGTGGTGGTGTCCGCCCGCACCCATGAGAAGGACAAGGTCACCGCTCTGGACCTGGGCGCGGACGACTATATCACCAAGCCCTTCGGCACGGAGGAGCTGCTGGCCCGGGTCCGCACGGCCATCCGCCACACCCGTACCACCAGCGGCAACGACGAGATCGCCCAGCAGGGCACCTATACGGTGGGGGACATGGTCATCGACTACAACAAGCACCAGGTCCTGGTTCGGGGGGAGAATGTGAAGCTCACCCTCAGCGAATTCCGCATCGTGGCCCTCCTGGGCAAATATGCCGGCAAGGTTTTGACCTACGATTTCATCATCAAGGAGCTCTGGGGCCCCCGGGCCGGGGGCGACAACCAGATTCTCCGGGTCAATATGGCCAACATCCGCCGGAAAATCGAAAAGAACCCCGCCGCGCCGGAATACCTCTTCACCGAGGTGGGCGTGGGCTACCGGCTGGCAGAGGGAGAATGAGTCGCAGAAGGACCCGCTTCCGCGGGTCCTCTTTTTGTGAAAACCCTCCATTTTTTTGTGTCTAATTTATGAACATTTTCTATTCTTTGTCGAGTAAAACGATTTTATTAACGAAATCTTAACGATAAAAAGCATTTTCTTAACTTCCATGCCGGAAAAAACCTGCTATTTTATTATACGGCAAAGGTGGGTTTCAGACCCGGTTGAAACTGATTGGGAGTTCCGTCCCGGCGGACGGAAATTCTGTGAAAGCCAATCTGAAATAAATTCCCATATGGGAATTTGTCGTTTTTTTCAAAAAACGATCCGCCGACCAAAAAAAGGAGAGTGTGTGTACATGGCAACTTTCATCATCGGCCTTGTGATCCTCTTCGGCGGTGCTGCCCTCTACGGCAAGTTCTGCGAGAAGGTCTTTGGCCCCGACGACCGGGCGACCCCGGCCTACACCAAGCAGGATGGTGTGGACTTCGTCCCCATGCGCTGTTGGAAGAACAGCCTCATCAACCTGCTGAACATCGCGGGCACCGGCCCCATCCTGGGCCCCATCCAGGGCATCCTGTTCGGGCCCATCGCGTTCATCACCATCCCCATCGGCAACATCATCGGCGGAGCAATGCATGACTATTTCTCCGGCATGATCTGCCTGCGGGAAGGCGGTCTGCAGATGCCCGCCATGATCCGCAAGTTCACCAACAAGGGTGTGTTCACGGTCTACAACATCTTCTGCTGCCTGCTGCTGCTGCTGGTGGGCGCCGTGTTCGTCTACACCCCCGGCGACATCGCCGCCACCCAGGTGTTCCATTTCTCCGGCAAGGCCACGGACTACACCACCTGGATCATCTACGGCGTCATCTTCCTGTACTACCTGATCGCCACCGTGTTCCCCATCGACGCCATCATCGGCCGGATCTATCCCATCTTCGGCGCCATCCTGATGTTCTCCGCCATCGGCGTGTTCATCGGCCTGTTCGTCAAGGGCTATCCCCTGCTGAACATCTGGGATACCTGGGATTCCCCCCTGGCCTATATCCTGACGGACGGCGCGCAGACCCACTTCAGCTATCAGGAGTACTTCGCTAACGGCCACTTCATCCCCGTGTTCTTCGTCACCGTGGCCTGCGGCATCCTGTCCGGCTTCCACTCCACCCAGACGGCTATCATCACCCGTACCATGAAGAGCGAGAAGCAGGGCCGCATGACCTTCTACAACATGATGGTCCTCGAGGGCTTCATCGCCATGGTTTGGGCTGCCGGTGCCATGGGCGTGTACAACCTGGGCCTCCAGGCTGCTGACGCCAACCTGGCCACCGCCACCATCGGTGTGGTGTGCCGCGACATCCTGGGCAATGTGGGCGGCGTCATCGCTCTGCTGGGCGTCATCATTCTGCCCATCACCTCCGGCGATACGGCCCTCCGTGCTCTGCGCCTGTCCCTGTCCGAGTCCATGCACATGGATCAGTCCACCAACGTCAAGCGCCTGACCCTGGCTGTCCCTGTGTTCATCCTGGTGGCCGCTATCATCGTGTGGGCCAAGTTCGACACCGACGGCTTCCAGACCCTGTGGCGTTACTTCGCCTGGTCCAACCAGACTCTGGCCCTGTTTGCCTTCCTGGCTATCACCGTCTGGATGTTTGAGAGCGGCAAATCTAAGTTTGCATGGATGCCCCTGATTCCCGGCGCATTCTACACTTTCATTTGTTCCTCTTTCATCTCCAACGCCACCATCGGCTTCAATCTGCCCTGGAGCGTTGCGTATCCCATCGGCGCCGTCTGCACCATCGCCTATGTGGCTGTGATCGTCTGGTACGGCAAGAAGCGTGCCAACCGTCTGGGCGCTGTGAAATAAGTCATTTCATCCCCTTTCAGAAGGCCGCCGCGGATTTCTCCGCGGCGGCCTTCTTCTGTCCTTTCTCCGCATATTCGCCGGTGGACTAGCATAGGCTTATCCCAC
>CAJFNE010000169.1 GCA_904393855.1 uncultured Oscillibacter sp.
CACCAATTCCAGGGACCGGATGGCGCACTCGATCATGCTGTCGTCCGGCTCGTTGGTGGTGAAGTTCTGCAGCCACATGCCGGGGGCGGTCAGCACCTTCGCCAGGCGGCTGTCCTGCACGTGGCGGCCCACCCAGCGGTTGAACTCATAGGTGATGCCCACCACCAGGGGCAGCAGGGCCAGGTGCACCAGCGTCCGCAGCCACACATTTGTGATGGGCCAGATGCCGAACACCAGGCTGGAGATCAGAATGGAGACAAAGATCACCACGAACAGGAAGCTGGTGCCGCATCGGGGGTGGTGCCGGGGCTGGATGCGGACGTTCTCCACCGTCAGCGGCAGCCCCGCCTCGTAGCAGAAGATCGTCTTGTGCTCCGCGCCATGGTACTGAAATACCCGGTAGATATCCTTCTGCCGGGAGCAGGCGATCAGGTAGATCAGGAAGATGACGATCTTCAGCACGCCCTCGATCAGGTTCCGCCCCCACATGGGGAAGTCCGGAAAGAAATACAGCAGCCCGCCGGTGAGAAAGGTAGGCAGCACCATGAAGAGGAACACGCTCAGCCCCACACCCAGCACCACCGCCAGGGTGACGATGGCGCTCTCCAGCTTCTTGCTGGAAAAATGCCGTTCCAGCCACAGCTCGAACTTGGAGGGCTGGGCCTCCGCCTCGTCAGGGTAAAAGTCGGCGGAGTACATGAGGGCTTTCACACCGCTGACCATGGCTCCCAGGAAATTGACGGTTCCCCGGATCAGGGGCGCCCCCAGGATCGGGTAGCGGTCCTTGATGAATTTCAGCTCCTCGACCTTTTCCACCAGCTGGCCCTCCTGGTCCCGGACCACGATGGCCTGCCTCTCCGGCCCCCGCATCAGGATGCCCTCAATCAGGGCCTGTCCACCGATGCTGGTACGGAACGCACAGGATTTCTTCTCTTCTGCCATGGGAATTCCTTTCTCGTACATGATAGCACATCATGAATTGAAATGCAAACATTTGTTCGATCTACGCTTTCATTGGAAGCCGGATCGTCACCACGGCGCCGCCGCCCTCGGCGTTGCCGATCTCAAATTTCCCGCCGTGGAGCCCGATGATCTCGTCGCACACCGCCAGGCCGATGCCGCTGCCCCGGGCCTTGGAGGTACCCTTGTAGAATTTCTGCTTGACGAAAGGCAGCTCCGCCTCGGGGATGCCGGGGCCGTAGTCCCGGACCCGGATCACCTGCTCCTCCCCCTCCTGGCCAATGGAGGCGGCAATCCGTTTGCCGGACCCGCCGTGCTTGGCGGCGTTGTCCAGCACATTGCAGAACACCTGCTTCAGCCGCTCCGGATCACCGGAGATGGGCGGAAGCAGCTCCTCCGGCGCCTCGTACTCCAGCTCAATGCCATCCTGCCGGAACAGCTCCCGGTAGGTGAAAATCGCGTCCTCAAACTCCGCCTGCAGGTCCACCGGCTCGATCTGCAGCGTGAAGCGGCCGTCCTGCATCTTGGAGAACTCCAGCAGCTCCTCCACCATGGTGGACAGGCGCCGAGACTCGTTCAGGATGATGCGGATGCCCCGGCGCAGCTGCTCCGGGTCGCCGGTGGGGTCCTCCAGGATCGTCTCGCCCCAGCCGTTGATGGCAGTGAGGGGCGTCCGCAGCTCGTGGGAGACGGAGGAGATGAACTCCGTCTGCATCTTCTCGTTCTGGCTGAGCTTCAGGGACATCATATTGATATTGTCCACCAGTTCCCCCAGCTCATCCGGGTAGTGCTTTTCAATCTGGAAGCCGTAGCTGCCGGCGGAAATCCGCTTGACAGACTCCGTCACCACGCCCACCGGCTCCACCACGCCGTTGATGAAGATCAGATTGGAGATAATGATCAGCGCCATGCACAGACCTGTCACCAGCACCACGAACAGAATCAGGAGCATCACCTGGAAATTTACCACCCGCAGGGAGGTCACCAGCCGCAGCACTCCCACCACCCGGTCGTTAGAGACCAGGGGGTAGGAGACTGCCATGATCTGTTCCCCCGTCTGGGGGTCCATCCCCTGATAGGGATAGGCTCGCAGTTCGCCCTCCTCCTGGGCCTGGCTGATATCCGGGGTCCCGGGGGCGGTGCCCGCCGTCAGGCCGGAGGTGGAGACCTGAATCCGCCCGCTGCTGCTGATGAACTGCATCTCAATGCGGTTCTTGTCCTCAAAGGACTCCGCGGAGCGGACCGCCATCTGGTAGTAGGTATTGTAGCCGCTGTCCATAAAGTAGTCGTTGAAGGAGTTGGCCATGGCCTGGGCCCGGGACTCCAGTCCCTTCTGCATGGAGCCGTAGAAATAGCTGCAGATGCCAACGGAAACCAGCACCGCCACCAGCGCCAGCACCAGGAAAACCGGCATCACCGTGTTAAACAGCCATCGATGCTGCAGTCCCCGCAGCCGCAGCGGCTTCCATCTGATTTTTCTCCTCTGGGCCACGGTGTCACATCCTCTCACATCCGCTCCAAACGGCGGGCCGTTAAAAATCGCTTCTGATATTTGATGGCGGCGTACCGCCGGACCCGCCGCAGGCACAGCAGATCGCCGGTACCGCCCGCCACTCCCACCAGGGGGATATTCTGCAGCGCCTTGCTGTACAGCATGGCGCTGGCCAGGCGGCGGGCCGTGGCCTTCACCTGGCCATCCAGGGCTGCGGCGTCCGGCCAGACGCCTGTCTGGGAAAACGTCTCCAGCGCCTGATTCCCCCGCCGCAGGTCCTCCCCCTCGGAGAGGGCCGTCTCGATCACCCGGAGGGCATAGATCCGCTCGCTCTCCCTGTCGCAGGGGAAGCCGAAGCTCTCCGCCGTCTCGTACACACACCGCATCAGCAGGGCCGTCAGCAGCGGGATGTCCGGCAGCATGATCCCCAGCAGGCCCATGCCCACGCCGGCGGCTCCCGACAGCAGCACGCTGCCCTGTCCCGCCCGGCTGGCCTCCCGTGAGAAAGCCCGGAGGCTCTTGCGGGTCTCCCGCAGGTTCGCGGCGTATTCGTTCACCTGATAGGTCTGCCGCCGGTCCTCCCGGCGGGCCTCCCCCATCACAACGCCGCTGCCTTTCTCAAACACCAGGCCCACGGCCTTTTCAAAGGCGGCGCGCAGCGTGTCGATCAGCTTCTCCGGCACATGCTCCGCGATTTTCTGGTCCAGGATGCTCTCGGATGGGTCCTCATACTGCTGGAGGAACCGCTCCTCCCGCCGCCAGACGGCCCGGAACTCCTGTTCCCAGGGCGTGTTCTTCATGTTCTCACCTGCTCCTCCCAAGTGCTTGTACCTGGCAGGCAGTTACGCCATGCGCCGCGGCCCTCAAAAGCCCCACTTGTACCCGTAGCCCCACACGGTGGTAATATACACCGGGTTCTGCACGTTGTCCTCGATTTTCAGGCGGAGGCGGCGGATGTTCACGTCCACGATCTTCAGCTCGCCGAAATAGTCCCGGCCCCAGACGTGGTCCAGGATCTCCTCCCGGGACAGGGCCTTCCCGGGGTTCTCCATGAAGAACTTTATGATGGAGTACTCCACCTGGGTCAGCTTAATCCGCTGACCGTTCTTCTCCAGCGTCCGGTTGCGGGTGTTCAGCAGGAAGGGGTCCTGCCGGATTTCCCCGGTCTGCACCGGGTCCTCGCCGCCGGCCCGGCGGAACAGGGCGTCCACCCGAGCGGTGAGCTCCGCCGGGGAGAACGGCTTGGTCACGTAGTCGTCCGCGCCCGTCATCAGCCCTGTCACCTTGTCCATCTCCTGGGCCCGAGCGGTGAGCATGATGATGCCGATCTTCGTATTGGTGGCCCGGATCCGGCGGCAGACCTCAAACCCATCGATGCCCGGCAGCATGATGTCCAGCAGAGCCACCTTGGTGTCCGGATGCTCCTTGAGCTTCTCCAGCGCCTCCTCGCCGGTCTCGGCT
>CAJFNE010000170.1 GCA_904393855.1 uncultured Oscillibacter sp.
CGGAGCTTGTCCGCCAGCAGCTGCCGCACGGCGGCGGCGAACTGCTTCGTCCCCGCGCCGGCCTTGGCGTTGGTCTCCAGCACCGCGTAGCCCCTGGCGCGGAAGTGGTCCGCCCACAGCTTCGTGGAGACGGGGTCCGCCTGGTCCGCTCGGTTCAGCACCACCAGACGGGGCTTTCCCGCCGTCAGCTCCTCCACGTCCGGGTTCCGGCTGGAGATGGGAATCCGGGCGTCCAGGATCTCGCACACCGCGTCCACGTGTTTCAGCTGCTCGGCGATCATGCGCCGGGTTTTGGTCATGTGGCCGGGATACCATTGAATATTCATGCGTCCACCCCGCCGACCAGGCCGATCCGGCTCCACTCCCGCTCTCCCGTGACGCTGTCCGCCCCGGGGAAGGCCAAAAACACCGCTTTGCCGATCACATAGCGGGTGTCCACCGTTCCCAGCCGGGAGTCCCGGCTGTCGTTGCTGTGGTTGCGGTTGTCCCCCATTACGAAGATGCAGCCCTCCGGCACCGTCAGGGGGAACTCCGTCCCCTCCTCCGTGAAAGTCAGCTCGTTGATATAGTCCTCGTGCAGCAGCACACCGTCCACGGTGACGCTTCCGGTGACAAAGTCGATGTCCACCGTCTGCCCCTCCGTGGCGATCACCCGCTTGACAATGGGCTCCTCCAGAAAGGACTCCTTCCGCAGCACCACGATGTCGCCGTACTGATAGTCGTCATCCAGCAGACTGGTCAGCACCAGCAGACGATCTCCGTCCTGCAGGGTGGGCACCATGGAGTGCCCGTCCACCCCGATCAGCCGGATGAGGAACGTAAACGCCACCACCACGGCCAGCACGGAGCACACCAGGGCCTGGACCCACTCGTACCAGTCCCGTCCACCCTCCTTGGATTTCTTCTGTTTCTCCTGGTTTGCCTGTCTCTCTTGGTTCTCCCGCATATCTGTCTCTCTCCCAGGTCAGTGTAAGATTCCGATCCGGCTCCACTCCCGCTCGCCCAGGCTCGCCGTGGCCCCCGGCAGGGCCAGGAACACCGCCCGGCCCAGGATACACCGGGTATCCACCGGGCCCAGGTCGGAGCTGCGGCTGTCCTCGCTCTCGTTGCGGTTGTCACCCATGAGGAAGAGGCAGCCCGCCGGCACCGTCAGGGGGAACTCCGTCCCCTCCGCCACCCAGGTGGGCTCCCGGACATAGGGCTCCTCCTGGGCCTGTCCGTCCACATAGACCACGCCGGTCGCAAAATCGATGTCCACCGTCTGGCCCTCCGTGGCGATCACCCGCTTGACAATGGGCGCGCCGCCTTTGAAGTCCGCCCGCTGGGCGATGACGATGTCCCCCGGCTCATAACCGCCGCACAGAGCGCTGTTCAGCACCAGCAGCAGGTCCTGCTCCTGGAGGGTCTCCCGCATGGACGCCCCCTCCACCCGGCTCAGCCGGCCCACGAAAGTGAAAAGCAGTACCACGGCCACCACCACGCAGATTAGCGTCTGCAGCCAGTCGTAGACGCCGCGCCACGCGCTTTTCGTCTGCTCCGCCGTCATCTCGCCGCCTCCCCTCTCGGAAAATCATCGCATACGAGAGATAGTATATCAAAGAATTCCGTGTTTCACAAGGGCAAGCCCGCGTTTTCCGCGGGAAAACCGGCGCGTTTCCCCGGCGGGCGCCGCCCGTACAACACAAAAAAGAGAGGCAATGCCTCTCTTTTTGCGGGAATTACAGCTTCTCCTTGATCTTGGCGCCCTTGCCGACGCGGCCGCGCAGATAGTACAGCTTGGCCCGGCGCACCTTGCCGCTGCGGACCACCTCGATGTGGTCGATGGAGGGGGAGTGAATGGGGAACACCTTCTCCACGCCCACGCCGTAAGAAATGCGGCGGACCGTGATGGTCTCCTCAATGCCGCCGTGCTTCTTGGCGATGACGGTGCCCTCGAACACCTGGATACGCTCCCGGGAGCCTTCCTTCACCTTCACGTGGACCCGGACGGTGTCGCCGATGCGGACCTGGGGCTTCTCCGCGGCCAGAGCTTCCTTGTTCAGTTCTTCAATGAGATTCATGGGTAACTTCCTCCTGTTGAATAGGCGTTCATGCCGCTCTTCCACGGCGCAGCACTGGCGCACGACAGAGGACCGCCCTTTGATTAGCCTGTGTATGATATCACAACTTCCGCGGAATTGCAAGCATTATTTTCCGAAAATCTCCCGAAGCGCCGCCCCCAGCAGCCCCGCCAGCGCCGGCAGCAGCCACAGGCTCCCGCCGGTGCTCCGCATGATCTCCCCCAGGCAGAGGGCCATCGCCAGAGCGGTCAGCGCGCCGGTCCACCGGGCCGTCAGCTCCCCGGCCCTGGGTCCCAGCAGCCAGGCAGAGACCAGATACAGCGCCCGCCCGCCGTCCAGTGGCCACACTGGAAGCAGGTTGAACGCCCCCAGCACCAGCTGGGCGCCCGCCGCTGTCTCCCACCCCGGCCCCAGGGCCGTCAAGGCCAGAGCTCCCAGCAGGTTTGCCCCCGGTCCCGCCAAAACGGCGGCCAGCTCCCCGCCATAGGAGAGCCTGCCGCCGTCGGTCCTCAGCACCGCCCCCAGCACGCCGACCCGCATTTCCAGGACTTCCGCTCCCAGCAGGCGCAGCGCCAGCCAGTGTCCCAGCTCATGGGTGACCGCCGCCCCCAGCACCACCGCCAGCAGCCTCCAGCCGTTGACCGCCGCGAACCAGCCCGCCAGCAGGCAGAACCCCGCGGAGACCTGGATTTTAGACCACATAGTAGGTGGGGTTGAGATATACCCCGTCCCGCTGCAGTTCAAAGTGCAGGTGGGGGCCCGTGGCCACGCCGGTCTCGCCCACCTCCGCGATCTTCTCCCCCTCCTTGACCTCCGCGCCGGAGGAGGTGGTAATGGCGCTGCAGTGGGCGTAGAGGGTGGAGTATCCCCCGGCATGCTCCACGATGCAGTACTTGCCGTAGCTGCTGCTCTCCCCCACGGCCTTCACCGTGCCATCGGCGAAGCAGAGGATCTCCGTGCCCTCGTTGGCCGCCAGGTCCACGCCGTAGTGGAAGCGGTCCTCCCCCTCCACCGGGTGCTCCCGGTAGCCGAATTCGGAGCTCAGGGTCCCGGAGACGGGCACGCAGTAGTCAAAGTCCAGGATCGCCTGTTCCAGGCTCACATCCTCCGGCAGGTTCTGGTCTGAGTACAGCACATAAGCTAGGTTAGAAACCTGCTCCTCCGCTGCCGCGGTCTCGGCGGCGCCGGCGTCCTCCGCCGCGGACAGGTACGCCCGGAGGGAGTCCAAAGCGGCCGAGTCCTCCAGCTCCGGCACGGCCGCCGCGGTCTCCAGCGGCTCCTCCGTCTCATTGGGGTGAAAGACCGCCTGGTAGACCTGGTCCACCGCTCCGCCCACGTCCCCCTCCCCTGAGAAGGCCCGCCCCACGGCGGAGAACACCGCCTGCACGTCCATATTCTGCTCCATGGCTTGGGAGAGCGCCGTGTTGATCTGCGCCATCCGATCCGGCAGCAGCAGTTTGACCGCCACCAGCAGCACGAAGATCCCTCCGCAGACCACCAGCTGGATCAGCCGGCGGCGCTCCCTGGGCCCCAGGGACTCCTCCTGCCGCCGCCTGGTCCGCCGGACGCCGGCCCCTCTGATTTTTCTGCTCTGCCGTTCCGCCGCAACGGTTGCCGTCCGGCGCCCCGCCTGCCGTGAAGTCATGCTCGCTCCCTCCCGATAGATTCTTCTTTTGCAGCCTATGCGTGCTTTTCTGCGAATATGACCTTGACAGCCGCCGGAAAAATCCGTATAATAAGTGTCGCTGTATCCGGGTGTAGCGCAGTTGGTAGCGCGCTTGGTTCGGGACCAAGAGGCCGTGGGTTCAAATCCCGCCACTCGGACCAAAAATCCGCTGATTTCTGGT
>CAJFNE010000171.1 GCA_904393855.1 uncultured Oscillibacter sp.
CCGGTCGAAGAACTTCATGCCCCCCACCACTTTATAGGGGATGCCGTTGCGCTTCATGGCGTATTCCAGGGCGTTGGACTGGGCGTTCATCCGGTAGAGGACCGCCGTGTCCCGGAAGTTCCGGCCCCGGTTCACCCCCATCAGGATGTCTCCGGCCACATAGTTAGCCTCGTCTCCCTCGTTGAAGGTGGTCTTGACGGTGACCACGTCGCCGCCGCCGTTGTCGGTCCAGAGGGTCTTGCCCTTGCGGCCCTGGTTGTTCTTGATGACGGCGTTGGCGGCGTCCAGGATGTTCTGGGTGGAGCGGTAGTTCTGCTCCAGCCGGATGGTCCGGGCGTTGGGGTACTGCTGCTCGAAGTTCAGGATGTTCTCGATGTTGGCCCCCCGGAAGCGGTAGATGGACTGGTCGTCGTCACCCACCACGCAGAGGTTTTTGTATCCCCCTGCCAAAAGGCTTGTCAGCAGGTACTGCAGGTGGTTCGTGTCCTGGTACTCGTCCACCAGTACATAGCGGAACTTGCGCTGGTAGTACTGCAGGACCTCCGGCTCCTGCTGCAGGAGGGTCACGGCGTGATAGATGATGTCGTCGAAGTCCAGGGCGTTGGCACTGCGGAGCTTCTTGGCGTAGGCGGCGTAGATCTTGGCGATGCGGGCCAGCTTCCAGTCCTTCTCTTGGGTGAACCGCTTCGCGAATTCCTCCGGGCTCTCGTAGCGGTCCTTGGCGCTGCTGATGGCGGCCAGGACGCTCCGGGGCTGGAAGGTCTTCTCATCCAGGTTCATCTCCTTCAGGATGTCCCGGACCACCCGCTTGGAGTCGTCGGTGTCATAGATGGTGAAGTCCTTGTCGAAGCCGATCCGGTCGATGTCCCGCCGGAGGATCCGCACGCAGGCGGAGTGGAAGGTGGAGGCCCAGATGTCGTTGGCATCCGGCCCCAGCCGGGCGGCCAGGCGGTCCTTCAGCTCCCCCGCCGCCTTGTTGGTGAAGGTGATGGCGATGATCTCCCAGGGCCGGGGCACATCCACGGCGCACAGGCGCCGGGCCCGGTCCGCCTCCAGGGCCGTGGGCCGGACGGGGAAGCTCTCCAGGAATTGGAGGTCCTCCTCCGTCGCCCCCTCCGGCACCTCCTCCGAGTCGCTGCCCCGGCCGTAGGTCAGGAGGTTATACACCCGCTGGATCAGCACCGTGGTCTTGCCGCTGCCGGCCCCCGCCAACAGCAGGAGCGGCCCCTCCGTGGCCATGGCGGCCTTGCGCTGCATGGGGTTTAGCCGGGAGAGATCCTGGGCGATCACCGCCCGCCGGGCGGCGATGTAGCGTTCCTTGAAATCCTGCATATGTTCCTCGATCTCCGTCCATCTCAAAAGTCTCGGCTCCTATTTTACGGCAAAATCCGGGGCGGGTCAACCGTGGTTTTTCCCGGGGCCGCCTGTTATCTTTTGTAACCAATTTGAGGTTGACAAATGTCTACCTTTCTGCTATGGTCAAAGCAGATGACTGGTAGACACTTGTGTACCTACGGAGGTGAGACGATGCAGATCAATCTGTCTGACAGCGAGTGGAAGCTGATGAACCGCCTGTGGGACCGCACTCCCATGACCA
The DNA here is from genome assembly GCA_904393855.1 of uncultured Oscillibacter sp. GTDB lineage: Bacteria > Bacillota > Clostridia > Oscillospirales > Oscillospiraceae > Oscillibacter. The sequence goes on from CAJFNE010000171.1 coordinate 1,598, forward strand.
TCACGGAGCTGACGGCGGCGGTGAAGGACGACACCGGCTGGAGCAAGAACACCGTGATCACCATGCTCTCCCGGCTGGAGGCCAAGGGGGCCGTCCGGCACCAGGAGGGCGGCCGGGCCAAGCGGTACTCCCCCACCGTGGCCCGGGAGGACGCGGCCCTGGCGGAGACGGAGAGCTTCCTCTCCAAGGTCTACGGCGGCAGCCTGGGGCTGATGGTCAGCAACCTGGTGGAGAGCCGGGCCCTGACCGAGGCCGACATCGCGGAGCTGTCCGCCATCCTGGAAAAAGCGGGAGGTGACCAGACATGAAAGAGATCCTGCTGACTTCCTCCGTGCTGATCCTGGCCATTCTGGCCCTGCGGCTGGTGTTCCGGAACCGGATCTCCCGCCGGGCCCAGTACGCCCTGTGGGCCCTGGTGCTGGTGCGGCTGCTGGTGCCGGTGAATCTGCCCGCCGTGGACTTCTCGGTGCTGACGGCGGCGGAGCCGGTGGTCCAGCAGCTGGAGACGGACCGCTCCCTCTACCTCTCCCCCGTGCGGGAAACGGTCATCGGGCCCGCGGGCGGCGACACGACCGCCAACACCCCGGCCCCCAACGATCCGGTGGCCGTGGGCGAACCCTCCCCGGACAATACTCACGTGTTCACAGACGACCGCAACGTCACCCACGCGGTGGAATACGAGCGGCAGCTGGATCTCTCCACCCTGCTGCGCTGGATGTGGTACACCGGCATGGCGGTGGTGGGGGGCTGGCTGGCGGTCTCCAACCTGCTGTTCTGGCACAGGCTCCGGCGGGTACGGATCCCCTATCCGGTGGAGGGGCGCCATCGCCCCGTCTATCTGGTGGAGTCCGGGCTCCCCTCCCCCTGCCTGTTCGGGCAGTTCCGGCCCGCCATCTACCTGACCCCCGCCGCCGTCAGCTCCCCCGAGCGGCTGCGGCACGTGCTGGCCCACGAGGAGACCCACGCCCGCCACGGGGACGCCCTGTGGTCCCTGCTGCGGGGCGTGTGCCTGACGGTGTACTGGTTCGATCCCCTGGTGTGGATCGCCGCCGCCGTGTCCAAGGCGGACTGCGAGCTGGCCTGCGACGAGGGGGCCCTGCGGCGGCTGGGCCAGGCGGAGCGCATCCCCTACGGCCGGACGCTGCTGAGCCTGATCCCGGTGTCGAAGAAGCCCGCCAATCCCCTGCTCTCCGCCACCACCATGACGGCGGGCAAGCGGCGGCTGAAGGACCGCATCACCCAGATCGCCCAGGGCGGCCAGCCGCAGGCAGCGGCGCTGTTCCTGGTGCTGGCCCTGACGGCGGTGGTGTGCGCCGCCACCTTCACCGGGGCCAAGGCGGAGGAGCGCCGCCCCCTCACCGGCGACGAGCTGGCGTACTTCAATGAGACCTTCTTCAACAACGACACCGTGGACCATATGGTGGGCGTCAATCTCCACAACCAGTTTTTGACCTCCCTCTATGAGCGGCCGGAGGACATCAATCTTTACGAGCTGTTCTACTGCGGCACCGGGATCGACGAGACCATGACCGACGAGGAGCTGAGGCAGGTGGGTGACTTTGACCCCGACGGGGAGCTGATCTGCCCCGTGGACAAGCTGTCGGTGGAAACCATCAACCAGGTGCTGCTGGAGAACACCGGCCTCACCCTGGAGGAGACCGGACAGACCGGCCTGGAGAATTTTCAGTACATCCCGGAGTATGACGCCTATTACCACTCCCACGGGGACACCAACTACTTCCACGGCGTCCAGATCACCGCCGGGGAACGGGATGGCAACACCGTCCGGCTGTACTACCCGGACAGCTCCGCCCGCTATGACAGCGACTGGCTGTGCGTGACCCTGGAGGCCCAGAGCGACGGCTCCTACTGGTTCGTCTCCAACCAGCCCAGCGAGAAGCCCGCCATCCCCACGGCATACCCGGAGGGGGACCCGGTGCTGACCATCCCCCTGACGGACCTGGAGTCCTATGAACCCACCTCCGTCCACGTGGAGCGCCGCACGGACGACTGCGCGGACCGGGGTTACGGGATCAGTGTCACCGCGGAGAACGGCGATACCGTCTCCGTCCGCACCTATCTCTCCACGGATGGGAACCTCTACGCCGCCATCATCTACGACGAGGCCGCAGGCACAGACCTCTGGGACGCGGGCTGCTTCTTCACCTTCCCGGAGGACAACGTCTGGACCTCCGGAGAACGTACCGCCTCCCTGGACTTCTTCCACGACCTGTTCGGCCACGACGGCATCGTGGTCTCCTATCTGGATCCCGCGGCTGTGGCG
>CAJFNE010000172.1 GCA_904393855.1 uncultured Oscillibacter sp.
GGTCCAGGCGGCCATCGGCGGCCGGGTCATCGCCCGGGAGACCGTGAAGGCCATGCGCAAGGACGTGCTGGCCAAGTGCTACGGCGGCGACATCACCCGGAAGAAGAAGCTGCTGGAAAAGCAGAAAGAGGGCAAGAAGAAGATGCGCTCCCTGGGGTCGGTCCAGCTGCCCACAGAGGCGTTTTTGGCAGTGCTCAAGCTGGATGAGTGAGCCCTCCAGTGGGCCAGCGGCCCGCCGCCGCAATCGCTGCGTACAAGCGTTTTGCCGGAGGCAAAACCTTGGGGAGGCCGGGCTGCACCTGGCCGACCAAACTGGAATCGGGGCCCCCGCCGCGTCTCGCGCGGCGGGGAAGAGCAAAAAGAAGATGCGGAGTTTGGGCAGTGTGCAGCTGCCCACGGAGGCGTTTTTGGCGGTGCTCAAGCTGGACGAGTGTTCTGGAGCCCTGCAATTGAGAAAAGGATCGGGAGGCGGCCCAACAGGCCGCCTCCCGATTTCGCTGCATATCTGATTTTTATGAGACGGTCAGCCGCAGCAGGAGGAAACGCGCTCCGGCATCCACTTGGGGTTCCTCCACGATCCCGGTCCACGCCGGTGGAGCGTAGTCTGCCCACACCTCTCGGTCCGCCCCCTGAGGCACGGGCGCCCCCGTGGGAAGGGACCAGCAGGCCAGTACAGCTCCGTACGCTGGGTCTAGGGTACAGCGCTCTCCCAATGTGTTCATGGCATGGCCCCACTCCAGACCGGGCAGGCCCTCCACTGTGGTGGACCAGGTCCCCTGAAACCCGTCCTCGCTCTCCAGGGTCACTCCCAAGGCCATGGCCCCCTCCTCGGCCTGGGACTCATAGGAAAAGGCCAGGGTCTGATGGCGGGGCATGCCCTGGTCTGTGAGCTCTGCCAGGGGCCAGGTCCGGTCCAGCCCGGCTTCCGTCCACAGCTCCAGCTGGACTTGGAGCTCGCGCCGCCCGTCGCCCACCGTCAGGTCATAGAGGAACACGTTTCCTGTCCGCGCCGTCTGGGCGATCATCCGCTCCCGCGCCGTCAGCGCCTGGGGTGAGACCACCGTGTCCGCCTGGGGCAGCAGGGTGGTGTATCTCCATACCAGCCAGCCCCCGACCACCAGAGCCGCGGCGGCCAGCAGGGCCAGGCAGGCCAGAGAGATGCCCCGCCACCGGCGCAGCTTCCGCCCCACCTGGGAGAGCACCAGCCGCAGGGAGTCCCGCAGCAGCTCCTCTCCCGGCTCCTCCCCCCGTGTCCCGGAGAGCAGCTCGGACGCGGTCAGCCCCAGGCACTCCCCCAGGGGCTCCAGCAGGGACAGGTCCGGAAAATTCAGACCTCGCTCCCACTTGCTCACCGCCTGGGCGGACACGTGGAGGGCCTGGGCCAGCTCCTTTTGGGTCAGTCCCTTTTCCTTCCGGGCCTGGGCAATCAGTCCCCCGGTCTTGCGGGCATCCATGGCCTCACCTCCTGCCCCCAGTATAGCCCACCAGAGACCGTTTGGCAAACAACCTGGGGTTGAATCCCACTCTCCCAGGTGGGACCGCCGCGGCGGCGGAACGGCTGGAAAAGAGCCATCTTTGCAAAAATGCACAAAAACCTCTGGGATTGCCCGGCGGAAACTCTACCGCCGAATTCCGCGCCAACCGTTGACGGCTGTGGGAAAAAGCAACTATAATGTCAAAGAACATATATAAAATGGTGAGATTCTAGGCTGCAGGAGGACAACTATGGAAAAGGGCTACTTGGTGCTCCAGGACGGGCGGGTGTTCGAGGGCATCCGCTTCGGCGCCGGAGGCGACACGGTGGGGGAGCTGGTCTTCACCACCGGCATGTGCGGCTACATCGAGACGCTGACGGACCCCAGCTACGCGGGGCAGATCGTCATGCAGACGTATCCGCTGATCGGCAACTACGGCATCATCCGGGAGGATTTCGAGGGCGCGTGCTGCGTCCGGGGCTACGTGGTGCGGGAGTACTGCGACGCGCCGTCCAACTTCCGCTGTGAGGAGACGCTGGACGCCTTTTTAAAGGAGCAGAACGTGCCGGGCCTGTATGGGGTGGACACCCGGGAGCTGACCCGCATCATCCGGGAGCACGGCGTCATGAACGCCACGATCTGCGCCGAGATCCCCGCGGACCTGACGCCGGTGGAGACCTACGCCGTCACCGGCGTGGTGGAGGCCGTCACCTGTCGGGAGTCCTCCGTCCACCCGGCGGTGGGGGAGGAGCGGTTCCGGGTCTCCCTGCTGGACTACGGCGCCAAGCACAACATCGTCCGGGAGCTCCAGAGGCGGGGGTGCACGGTGACGGTTCTGCCGGCGGACACCAGCGCGGAGGAGGTGCTGGCCGCGTCTCCCGACGGGGTCATGCTCTCCAACGGCCCCGGGGACCCGGCGGAGAACACCTATCAGATTGAACAGATCCAAAAACTCCTGGGGCAGGTCCCCCTGTTCGGCATCTGCCTGGGCCACCAGCTGACGGCCCTGGCCGCCGGCGGCCGGACCTATAAGCTGAAATACGGCCACCGGGGCGTCAACCAGCCGGTGCGGGACGTGAACGGCGTGCGCACCTACATCACCAGCCAGAACCACGGCTACGCCGTGGACTCCGACAGCATCCAAAAGGGCCGCCTCTCCTTTGCCAACGCCAACGACGGCACCTGCGAGGGGATCGACTACCCAGGACTGCGGGCCTTCACCGTTCAGTTCCATCCGGAGGCCTGCACCGGGCCCAAGGACACGTCCTTCCTGTTTGACCGCTTTGTGGAGATGATGAAAGGGGGCGCGCTGTAATGCCGTTGGATACGAGAATCAAGAAGGTGCTGGTGATCGGCTCCGGCCCCATCGTCATCGGCCAGGCGGCGGAGTTCGACTACGCCGGCGCCCAGGCCTGCCGCGTCCTGAAGGAGGCAGGGGTCAATGTGGTCCTGTGCAACTCCAACCCCGCCACCATCATGACGGACCAGGCCATGGCGGACGAGATCTACCTGGAGCCCCTGACCGTGGAGACCGTCAAGCGCATCATCCTCAAGGAAAAGCCCGACTCCATCCTGGCGGGCCTGGGGGGGCAGACCGGCCTGACGCTGGCCATGCAGCTGGACAAGGAGGGCTTCCTCCAGGAGCAGGGCGTCCGCCTGCTGGGTACTGACGCCAAAGCCATCTCCCGGGCCGAGGACCGGGAGCTCTTCAAGGAGGCCATGCAGGAGATCGGCCAGCCGGTCATCGCCTCCGACATCGCGGAGACCGTGGAGGACGCCCTGGCGGTGGCGGAGCGCATCGGCTACCCCGTCATCGTGCGCCCCGCCTTCACCCTGGGCGGCGCCGGCGGCGGCGCGGCCCAGAACGCCGCGGAGCTGCAGGTCATCGCCCAGACGGGCCTGGACGCCTCCCCCATCACCCAGGTGCTGATCGAGAAGGCCATCTTCGGCTGGAAGGAGATCGAGTTTGAGACCATGCGGGACAGCGTGGGGAACGTGATCGCCGTCTGCTCCATGGAGAACCTGGACCCCGTGGGCGTCCACACCGGCGACTCCATCGTGGTGGCCCCCACCCAGACCCTGGCGGACAAGGAGTTCCAGATGCTCCGCAAGGCGTCTTTGGACATCATCACCCACCTGGGGATCGTGGGCGGCTGCAACGTGCAGCTGGCGTTGAACCCCGACAGCTTTGAGTACGCGGTGATCGAGGTGAACCCCCGGGTCAGCCGGTCCTCCGCCCTGGCCTCCAAGGCCACCGGCTATCCCATCGCCAAGATCACCACGAAGATCGCCCTGGGCTACCGCCTGGACGAGATCAAGAACGACATCACCGGCAAGACCTGCGCCTGCTTCGAGCCCACCCTGGACTACATCGTGGTGAAGATGCCCAAGTGGCCCTT
>CAJFNE010000173.1 GCA_904393855.1 uncultured Oscillibacter sp.
CTACTATCTGGAGATCCGACCAGTCACCTGACGGCGCGGCAGCGGGGCACCCTCTTCCCGTCCGGCGCATAGCATGGGGTACACACTTTTGTAAATGGAGGGAATCCCCATGGAAATGATACCCCAGGAATCCGTCACCATGAAGGCCTGCATTCTGCGGGTGTGCTGCTGTGATCTTCTGGTTTGTGACCTGTGCACCTCCCAGCAGGTGCTGGTCCATACGCCGGACGCCTGCTGCTTCCGCGCCGGCGAGCGGGTGTGCATCACCTACAGCGGCGCCATGACCAACAGTCTCCCGCCCCAGATCTCCGCCACGAACGTAGAGCGGATGTGCGGCTGCTGAGCCGCGGACACACCGTCCTGTGCAGCCATGAAAAGGGAGCGTGTACCGATCTCGGTACACGCTCCCTTTTTCACGTGATCCAGGGATGGCCCCGCCTGTCAGGACGCTGTCTCCGGCGTTTGCAGGCCCAGGATCGTCAGGGTCAGCGCCCCGTCCCGGGTATTCACGCTGGAATTGCTGTTCAGTGTCAGCACCGTCTCCTCCTGAGCCGTGAGAATCCAGGACGCGGAGCCGGAGACGCTGGTGCTGGCCGTCCCGGTGCGGCCATAGACGCCGTACTCCAGGTGCCCCTGCCCGCCATAGGCCGGGGTCACCTGCAGGTAGCCCGCCGCATCCAGAATCGCCGAGACATGATAGGCGATCAGATACGTGCCCGGCGCCAGCGTCACCTGGGTGGCAGAGGTCTGCACGATCCGCCCCGCAGGATCTGCGGTCCCGGTGCCAAATAGGATCGCCCCATTGGTGGGAAAGAGCGCCATAAAAGTCACGAAGGAGGCATATGCCTCGATGCCGGATGGGCCTGCGGGGCCCTCCGGACCTTGGGGACCCTCCGGACCCTGGGGACCTTCCGGGCCCTGGGGACCTTCCGGGCCCTGGGGCCCCTCCGGACCCTGAGGACCTTGCGGACCCTGAGGACCTTGCGGACCCTGAGGACCCTCCGAACCTTGGGGACCTTCCGGACCCTGGGGGCCTTCCGGACCCTGGGGACCCTCCGGACCCTGGGGACCCTCCGGGCCCTGGGGACCTTCCGGACCTTGGGGACCCTCTGGGCCCTGGGGGCCTTGCGGGCCCTGGGGACCTTCCGGACCCTGGGGACCCTCCGAACCTTGGGGGCCTTCCGGACCCTGGGGGCCTTCCGGGCCCTGAGGGATGGAGAAATTCAGCTGCGCGCCGCAGGCGGTGGGCGTCACCCGCACCCGGGCTCTGGTCCCGGGGCCGGTGGTCACCGTCCTCCCTACCGTGATATCCGGCAGTGGGCAGCAGAGATGAATCGGGCAGCCGCTGCCGCCTGAAATTTGCTGCATATCGGTGAGACCTCCTTTCCAAGGGGTCAGGCCAGTATATGCAGGGAGAATTTGTCCGGTATCAGGTCCGGGACTTCCCCCGTTTCGCGATAGCGGCCGCCAGCTTGGCCCCCGCCCAGCCCACAGCGGCGCCCAGAATTGCGCCGCCCAGTACATCGCTGGGCCAGTGCACGTAGAGGTATAGCCTGGAAAACGCGATCACCACCGCCAGCGCCAGCGCCGGCTTCCAAAGGGGGCTGCCGGCGGTTTTCAAGGCGAATACCGCCGCGAAAGAGACGGCCGTGTGGCCGGAGGGAAACGACGCATCCCCCGGCGGCGCAATCAGCAGGACCACGTCCGGGTTGACCGCAAAAGGCCGTATACGGCCAATCAGGGGCTTCAGCACCAGGTTGCAGGCCACCAAATCCAGCACCAGGCCGCAGGCCACCGCCGCCCCGTACTGCCGCTGCCGGCGCATCAGCAGCAGCACCAGCGCCAGCAGAATCCAGATCTCCCCATGGTTGGCGGTCCAACTGATCCACGGCAGCACCGCGTCCAGGAATTCGCACCGCAGATGGGTCTGCATCCAATCCAGGATGCCCAATTCCACAGCCTGCATATTTTTGCTCCTTCACGAAAAATTGTGAAAGCTATTATAACGGAAAATTCCCCCGGAGGCAAGGCTCTCCCGAAAGAACTGCGGCGGCGGCAGCTCTCTGCCGCACAACCCGCTTCATAAAGAGGACCCCTTTCTGCCGCTTCATGTAAAAATTCACTTGCATTTAGTAGTCAAATCACCTATAATATACAATATCTTGTGTTTGGAGCGTGATCTCCCGTGCGTATCAGCGGTCTGCAAAAACTGTCCATGGTGGACTACCCCGGGAAATTGGCGGCCACCGTGTTCACCGGCGGCTGCGATCTCCGGTGTCCTTTCTGCCACAACGCCCCCCTGGTGCTCCGGGTGGCGGAGACGCCGGAGTTCTCTCAGGAGGAAGTCCTATCCTTCCTCAGGACCCGGCAGGGGCTTTTGGACGGCGTGGTCCTCTCCGGCGGGGAGCCGCTGCTGCAAGCCGACGCTGCGGAGTTTCTGGCCGCCGTCCGCTCCCTGGGCTTTTCCGTGAAGCTGGACACCAACGGCTGCCACCCGGAGGCCCTGGCGAATATTCTGGAGCGGGGCCTTACGGATTATGTGGCCATGGACATCAAAAACCGCCGGGAGAAGTATGCCGAGACCGCGGGTATGCCGGGGTTTGACCTGGCTCCGGTGGAGGAGAGCGTTCGGCTGCTGCAAAGCAGCGGTGTGGACTTTGAGTTCCGCACCACCGTGGTCCGGGAGTTCCACACCGCCGCCGACATCCGGGCCATCGGCCAGTGGCTGGAGGGCTCGCCACGGTATTTCCTGCAGAAGTTCGTGGACTCCGGGGACCTGGTGGGCACCGGCTGCCACGGGCTGGAGGACGCGGAGATGCGGGCGCTGGCGGAGACCGCCCGCCCCTGGTTCCGGGAGGTCGCCCTGCGGGGCGTTGACTAGATTTAGTTTGTTTTCGGCGTTTTCTACGAAAAACAACACAATATATTGTGCCATCTTCGCTTGACATCCTCGTTCAGTATGATACAATAAAGTTCAGCATCGCGCGTTTCACAGGTTTCGCAGGGCCTTGGTCCTTTCGGGATATGAATACACGAGAAAGAGGGAACAGTATGTATCAGGTGGTTAAACGCGACGGAAAAATCGCCGATTTTGACATCTCCAAGATCAGCGTCGCCATTACCAAGGCCTTTGAGGCCACGCAGAAGGAGTTCAACCAGGATATTATCGATTTCCTGGCGCTGAAAGTCACCGCGGACTATCAGGACAAGATCCGCGACGGCAGGATCACCGTGGAGGACATCCAGGACAGCGTGGAGAGCGTGCTGGGCAAGGCCGGCTACGAGGACGTGGCCAAGGCCTACATCCTCTACCGCAAGCAGCGGGAGAAGATCCGCAACGTGAAGTCCACCATGCTGGACTACAAGGCCCTGGTGGACGACTACCTGAAGATCAACGACTGGCGCGTGAAGGAGAACTCCACTGTCACCTACTCCGTGGGCGGCCTGATCCTCTCCAACTCCGGCGCCATCACCGCCAACTACTGGCTCAGTGAGGTCTATGACCCGGAGATCGCCCAGGCCCACCGCAACGGCGATATCCACCTCCACGACCTCTCCATGCTCACCGGCTACTGCGCCGGCTGGAGCCTGAAGCAGCTGATCCAGCAGGGCCTGGGCATCCCGGGGAAGATCAACTCCTCCCCCGCCAGCCATCTCTCCACCCTCTGCAACCAGATGGTGAACTTCCTGGGGATCATGCAGAACGAGTGGGCCGGCGCCCAGGCGTTCTCCTCCTTTGACACCTATCTCGCCCCCTTTGTGCGCACGGATCACCTGACCCAAAAAGAGGTCAAGCAGTGCATCCAGTCTTTCGTCTACGGGGTCAATACCCCCTCCCGCTGGGGCACCCAGGC
>CAJFNE010000174.1 GCA_904393855.1 uncultured Oscillibacter sp.
GGAGATGTTCACCGTCAGCGACACCGGCCCCATCGGCTGCATCATGAACGTGCTGGCCACCGTGTCCTTCTGCTGCACCGCCTCCTTCGTCTACAAGAAGATTCACACGAAGAAGGGCGCGGTGATCGGCCTGTCCCTGGGCGTCGTGGTGCTGGTGATCGTCATGCTGCTGTGGAACTACCTGATCACCCCCATCTACATGGGTATGGACCGTGAGGAAGTCGTGGTCCCCATGCTGCTCCCCGTGTTCCTGCCCTTCAACCTGGTCAAGGGCGGCCTGAACATGGCCCTGATCCTGCTGCTTTACAAGCCGGTGGTCACCGCCCTGCGGAAGGCCAAGCTGGTGCCGGAGTCCCAGACCTCCCTCACCACCGGCAGCAAGCTGAACGCGGGCTTCCTGCTGTTCGCCCTGGCCCTGCTGGCCACCTGCGCCACCCTGGCCCTGGTGCTGATGGACATTCTGTAAATCATGGCCCTGCGAGGCGGCGCAACTGCGCCGCCTCTTTTTCGTCCTTTCCAGCGGGGCGGAACTGTGGTAAGATGGGGGAAACGGATGTTTCGGAAAGGGGGGCCGCCATGGACCGCATCATTCTCCACTGTGACCTGAACAGCTTCTACGCCTCCGTGGAGCTGCTGTCCCACCCGGACCTGCGGACGGTACCCATGGCCGTCTCCGGGGACCCGGCCTCCCGCCACGGCATCATCCTGGCCAAAAACGAGCCCGCCAAGAAGTACGGTGTCCAGACGGCGGAGACCATCTGGCAGGCCAAGCGCAAATGCCCGGACCTGGTGCTGCTGCCGCCCCACCATGCCCTCTACCGGGAGTACTCGAAAAGGGTCAACGCCATTTACGACCAGTACACGGACCTGGTGGAGCCCTTCGGCATCGACGAGAGCTGGCTGGACGTGACCCACAGCCTCCACCTCTTCGGCGGCGACGCCAAGGCCCTGGCGGACCGCCTGCGGGCGCGGATCAAGGAGGAGCTGGGTCTGACCCTCTCCGTGGGGGTCAGCTTCAACAAGGTCTTTGCCAAGCTGGGCAGCGACTACAAGAAGCCCGACGCCACCACGGTCATCGGCCGGGAGAACTGGCGGGAGATCGTCTGGCCCCTGCCGGTGGGGGCGCTGCTCTACGTGGGCGGCGCCGCCCGGAAGCTGCTGGGGCAGTACGGGGTGGAGACCATCGGCCAGCTGGCCGCCTGCAGGCCGGAGATGCTGGAGACCCTGCTGGGAAAAATGGGGCTGCAGCTCCACGACTACGCCAACGGCCTGGACCAGTCCCTGGTCCGCTCCCGGTACGACGCGGAGCCGGTGAAGTCCGTGGGCAACGGCACCACCTTTCCGCAGAACCTCACCACCCGGCCCCAGGTGCAAGCGGGCGTCGCCGTGCTGGCGGACTCCGTGGCCACCCGGCTGCGGCGGTATGGCTTCTACGCCGGCGGGCTGCAGGTGACGGTCCGGGACCCCCAGTTCCGCGACCGCTCCCGCCAGTGCCAGCTGCCCGCCCCCACCCACCTGATCCGGGAGCTGACGGAGACCGCCATGGCCCTGACGGAGCAGCTGTGGAGGCCCCCCGCCCCCATCCGGGCCCTGACTGTCACCGCCATCCACCTGGTGCCGTCGGAGGACGCATACGAACAGACGGATCTGTTCACCGCCGCCCCCAAAAAGGAGAAGCTGGAAAAGCTGGAGGGGGCCGTGGATCAAATTCGAAAAAAATACGGCGGGGGCGCCATCGTCTTCGGCGCCGCCCAGCCGGAGAAAAAGGAGGACCCCCTGCCATGACAAGAGCCGAGGAAAAACAGCAGCTGCGCAAAACCATCCGCGCCCTGGAAAAGGAGCTGCCCGCCGCCTACAAGGCGGAGAGCAGCGCCGCCATCGCCCGCCATCTCCTGGCCATGCCGGAGTACCGGGAGGCCGGGACGGTGTTCTGCTTCGTGGGGACAGCCCGGGAGATCGACACCACCGCCATCCTCCAGGACGCCCTGGACGCCGGGAAGCGGCTGTGCGTCCCCCTGTGCGTGGGGGACGGCCTCATGGAGCTGCGGCAGATCACCGCTTTCGACCAGCTGCTGCCCGGGGCCTACGGCATCCTGGAGCCCGCCGGGGACTGCCCCCGGGTGGAGGCGGACGCCGTGGACTTCGCCATTCTCCCCTGCCTGAGCTGCAGCCACGGCGGCCACCGCCTGGGCCAGGGGGGCGGCTTCTACGACCGCTTCCTCTCCCGCTACCGGGGCGGCGCGGTGCTCCTCTGCCGGGAGCGGCTGATCCGGGAGGACATCCCCGTGGAGCCCCACGACTGCCCCGTCCCCTGGGTGCTGACGGAGCGGGGCCTGTGGGAGGACGGCACCCCTGCCCGCCTGGGCTGAAGCCCCTCCGAAAAAATCCCGCTGTCGTCCCTTGTCAAATACCGCAAACTCCGATATAATAGGAAGCGATTTTGTTTTATCAAGGGAGGACGTTTTCATGCTCCAGCAGACAATGGATTTCATCGCGCAGGCCGATCCTGAAGTGGGGGCCTCCATTCGGGAGGAATTTGCCCGGGAATGCCGCAATATCGAACTGATCGCCTCGGAGAACCTGGTCAGCGAGGCCGTCATGTTGGCCATGGGTACCTGCCTCACCAACAAGTACGCCGAGGGCTACCCCGGCAAGCGCTATTACGGCGGCTGCTACGCCGTGGACATCACCGAGGAGATCGCCCGGAAGCGGGCCTGCCAGCTCTTTGGCTGCCAGTATGCCAATGTCCAGCCCCACTCCGGCGCCAACGCGAATCTGGCGGCCTTCGTGGCGCTGCTGCAGCCCGGCGACACCGTGCTCAGCATGAACCTGGCCCATGGCGGCCACCTGAGCCACGGCAGCCCCGTCAACATCTCCGGCAAGTACTTCCACATCGTGCCCTACGGCGTGGCGGACGACACGGAGACCATCGACTACGACCGGGTGCTGGAGCTGGCCAAGGAGTGCCGTCCCAAGCTGATCCTGGCGGGGGCCAGCGCCTATCCCCGCACCATCGACTTCGCCAAGTTCCGGGAGATCGCCGACGCCGTGGGCGCCTATCTCATGGTAGACATGGCCCACATCGCGGGCCTGGTGGCCGCCGGCGTCCATCCCTCCCCCATCCCCTACGCCGACGTGGTCACCTCCACCACCCACAAGACCCTGCGGGGTCCCCGGGGCGGCCTGATCCTCTGCAACGACGAGGAGATGTACAAGAAGATCAACTCCGCCGTGTTCCCCGGCACCCAAGGCGGCCCCCTGGAGCACATCATCGCCGCCAAGGCCGTGTGCTTCGGCGAGGCGCTGAAGCCGGAGTTCCGGGAGTACGGCCAGCAGGTGGTGAAGAACGCCAAGGTCCTCTCCGAGGAGCTGATCCGGCAGGGCTTCCGCCTGGTCTCCGGCGGCACGGACAACCACCTCATGCTGGTGGACGTGCGGAACTTCCACATCACCGGCAAGGAGTTCGAGCGCCGCCTGGACGAGGTGCAGATCACCGTCAACAAGAACGCCATCCCCAACGACCCGGAGAAGCCCTTCGTCACCAGCGGCATCCGGGTGGGCACCCCCGCCGTCACCTCCCGGGGCTTCCGGGAGCCGGAGATGGTGCAGATCGCCCGCTGGATGGCCCTGGTGGCCCAGGACTTCGACGCCAACGCGGCCACGGTCCGGGCGGAGGTGGACGCCCTCTGCGCCCAGTTCCCGATCTATACCTGATGCGTTCCCCAGGGGAGGCGCCGCGGCGCCTCCCCTGGTTCCGTCTCCGCCCGGGCGGAGCGCCGCGCATGCGAAAACACCCCTGAACAGTTCCGGTTCCCGGTCTGTCAGGGGTGTTGGTTTCTCTCT
>CAJFNE010000175.1 GCA_904393855.1 uncultured Oscillibacter sp.
GTCTCCACCCAGGAGAAGCGGATGGTCACCGGGGCGGGAGCCGCCGCCTTTCCCGCCTTAGGCGGGTCCAGCGGTCTTATGGCGGGGATGAAGCCGCGCGAGCTCCGCGGCAATCCTTTTATGGTTTATTATACCATATTCAAAGCGGTTCTTCAATGGGGGCAGAAATGAGGGCTCAGCACACTTGTAAAACCTGTGTCCTCCCCATCACCATATTATGGGATTCCAGATTCATGCCTGTAAAAACGCCCGTCAAGCATACTCCAGCATGGGGATCTCCTGGTCCCCGCATCCATCCTCGGCGTAGGCATGGGAGAGCCCATTCTGCCGGTGCTCTCCCGCTTACGGCAGATCAAATGATGATCGGTGGAGCGATTCCCCCAACAAACTCACGGTCCCGCCATTTCAGCCCCAACGCCCTGCCTATCCGGCGGCCAGTCTCCAGTAAAACTCCAGACCGCAAGAACTCATGTGTGGAGTTTGATGATCATGAAACATAACTAATAAAAGCAGATTGTTGCGATTCTGTCAAGGTTTTTCTTTTCTTTGCTTTTCGATTGCGGCCTCCCGGGTGGTCTGATAAATGTTCTGATTCTCTTTTGTGGATGCTCTCCCCATAGCCGGAACGGAGCGTCATAGGGATTCCCATTGATATCCTCTGCACAGATGATGGAAAAGGGCGCCCGTGACTCCAAAGTCACGGGCGCTTTCTGCGTGGCATTCTCTATAAAATTGGGGTAAATCTTGGGGGTAAAACTGCCGTCAAACACCCCAGAAAACCCGCAATCCTTTGCGCCGCAATGGGTCCTTAATTGAGCGGCTTCATGGTGGGAAACAGGATGACCTCCCGGATGGTGTCAGAGTTGGTCAGCATCATGACGCAGCGGTCGATGCCGATGCCAAGACCCCCGGTGGGGGGCATGCCGTACTCCAGGGCCGTGATGAAGTCCTCGTCCATCATGCCGGCCTCGTCGTCGCCCCGGTCCCGCAGCTCCACCTGCTTCTGGAAGCGCTGGCGCTGGTCGATGGGGTCGTTCAGCTCGGAGAAGGCGTTGCCCATCTCGCTGTGGCAGATGAACAGCTCGAACCGCTCTGTCAGGCGGGGGTCCCGGGGGGACCGCTTGGCCAGGGGGCTGACGTCCACCGGGTGCATGGTAATGAAAGTGGGCTGGATCAGCTTCTCCTCCACCTTCTGGTCAAAGACCTCATACAGGGCGTTGCCCCAGGTCCTCTCCGCCGTCTCCGGCAGCTCCACGCCGATGGACTTTGCCGCGGCCACCGCCTCCTCATCGCTGGAGATGGCCATGAAGTCCAGGCCCGTGTACTGCTTCACCGCCTCATGCATGGGCAGGCGGGGCCAGCCGGGGGTCAGGTCGATCCGCTCCCCCTGCCACTCCAGCTGATAGGTCCCCAGCAGCTTCTGGGCTGCGGAGGACAGCAGCTCCTCAAAGATGTCCATCATGCCGTTGAAATCCGTGTAGGCCTGGTACAGCTCCACGGTGGTGAACTCCGGGTTGTGCTTGGGGTCCATGCCCTCGTTCCGGAAGATCCGGCCGATCTCATACACCCGGTCCAGCCCGCCCACGATCAGCCGCTTTAACGGCAGCTCCGTGGCGATGCGCATATACATGTCGATGTCCAGGGTGTTGTGATGGGTGATGAAGGGCCGGGCCGTGGCGCCGCCGGAGATCGTGTTCAGAACCGGCGTCTCCACCTCCATGTAGCCCCGGCCGTCCAGGAACTCCCGGACGTGCTTTATGAACTGGGATCGGAGGATGAAGTTCCGCTTCACCTCCGGATTCACGGTCAGGTCCACGTACCGCTGGCGGTACCGCAGCTCCGTGTTGGTCAGACCGTGGAACTTCTCCGGCAGGGGCAGCAGGGCCTTGGAGAGCAGGGTGATGTGCCGGGCGCGCACGCTCATCTCACCCCGCTGGGTGCGGAACACCTCGCCCTCCACGCCCACGATGTCGCCGATGTCGTACTTCTTGAACTCCTTGTACTCCGCCTCGTCCATCTCGTCCTGGCGGGCGTAGAGCTGGATGCGGCCGTCCCGGTCCTGGAGGTCGCAGAAGCTGACCTTGCCCATGCCCCGCTTGCTCATGAGGCGGCCGGCCACTTTCACGGTCTGGCCCTCCAGTTCGTCAAAGCGGTCCTTGATCTGCGCCGACGTGGCGTCCCAGTCAAAGCGGGTGATCTGGAAAGGGTCTTTCCCCGCAGCCTGCAGGGCTTCCAGCTTCTCCCGCCGGACCCGGGTCTGCTGACTCAGATCCTGCTCCGGCTGCGCCTGCTGGTGATTCTTCTGTTCAGACATGTCCACTTACCCCTCAGCGTTCAATCTTCTTCAGCTTGTACTGCACCGTGCCGCTGGGAGCTTCCACAGTGACGGTGTCCCCCTCCTTGGCGCCCAAAAAGGCCTTGCCAAAGGGGGAATCCTCGGAAATCACGCCGTGCATGGGGTCCGCCTCCTGGGAACCCACGATCCAATAGGGAGGCAGCTCCTGACCGGCAGAGTTCTCCACGGTCACCTTGCAGCCGATGGTCACCACGTCCGTGGGGATGTTGCTCTCGTCCACGATGACCACATGCTGCAGGATCTCCTCCAGCTCCGCGATCCGGGAGTACAGCTTCCCCTGCTCGTTCTTGGCCTCGTCGTACTCGCTGTTCTCGCTCAAATCACCGAAGCCCCGGGCCACCTTGATCTGCTCCGCCACCTCGTCACTGCGGGTGGTCTTCAGATAGTTCAGTTCCTCCTGCAGCTCCTGGGCGCGGGCTGCGCTCATTTTATATTCCTTTTCCATGTTTCCTGGTCCTTTCCACGGTTATGCGGGGAAATTCCGCCGGATTCCCCCGCATACACCTATATTGATATATGATGACAGGGTAATATTATAGAGTCTGAATTTCAGAATGTCAAGGGGCCATTCCCTCTGGAAAATCAGATTTGAACGCGAAATGCGGCCTGTCCCGCCGGAGCAGGCCCCGGATCCGCCTCACGTCCCCACCGACAGCTGTCCGGGCTGCAAGCTACCCGCCTCTCGCAGGACCGTCAGCAGCTGCCCCCGCTGGACGCCCTCCGGCAGCTTCTCCTCCAGGGCCGGCGGAAGGCTCAGGGGCGGCAACGGCGCCGCCTCGTCATAGAGCCGCAGGCGGCCCGGACCGGCGCAGTCCGTCCGCGGGTCGAAGAGCGCCAAAGCCTCCGCCCCATCCAATTGCTCCTGGGAGGGCGCCAGCAGCAGCGACACGCCGTACTCCCTCCGCAGCTGCCGCGCCAGTTCCTCCCCACCGTAGGGCAGGTCCAGCAGCACATAGCGGTGCCGCAGCGCCAGCTCCGTCACGGTCCGCACCACGTCGCCGGTAAGGGCGGCGGCGCAGACGCCCACCCGGGCCCCCGCCGGGGAAATCTCCCGCTCCCGCAGGGACCAGCGGACCCAGTCCGCGGCGATAGCCCGCCGCAGGGGCAGCGTGGACACCGGCCGCAGCCCCGCTTTCGCCAGCAGCTCCCCGTAAGGGAAGTCCTCCGGCAGCACCACCTGGGCGACCCCGTGTTTGCGCAGCCGTTTGACCGCTGCCATAACCCGCCGCCGCAGCACCGCCTCCGGCGTTCGGGGGCCCCGTACGATCTCTGTGCAGAGGAACCGCGTGTGCAGGATACTCCGCTCCCGCAGCTGGCCCCCCCGCTCCCGCTTTCCCGGGGACTTCCAAAGCAACATTCCAACCATAGAAACAACCTCCCGCTCCATGGTATGGGGCGGGAGGCCTGTTTATGATTCCTTATGCAGAGGCGGAGAGGGTATATCCTGTGAGATACCCCATGCGCGGTTCCGCGCC
>CAJFNE010000176.1 GCA_904393855.1 uncultured Oscillibacter sp.
GCGCCGTTCACCGTGGCGATCTTCAGCATGTCGTAGGGGGAGATGCAGCCGCCCCGCTCCTTGCTGTGCCAGGCCTGCATCATCCAGGCGGTGCGCATGGAGTCCAGAAGGCTGGAGCTGTCGTTGGTGGCGGAGCCGTCGCACCCAAGGCTCACGCAGACCCCCGCCTCCGCCATCTGCCCCAGGGGCAGGATGGGGAAGCCGCCCAAGATCGCGGGGCCGGGACAGTGGGACACGCCGGAGCCGGCCTTGCCCAGGACGGCGTACTCCTCCGGTGTCAGCTCCCAGCCGTGGGCGTACCAGACATCCGGGCCGATGAAGCCGATCTCCTGGCACCAGTCCAGGGTCCGCTTGCCCCAGCGCTCCACCATGATCTCGTTCTCGCCCTCCCCCAGATGGGTGTGCATCCGCACGCCCTTGGCCCGGGCCAGCTTCACCGTCTCGATGAAGGTCTCCGGATAGCTGTTGATGGGCTGGCAGGGGGCCAGGACGATCTGGGACATGGCGTAGGGCTTCGGATCGTGGTAGAGGCCGATGATCCGCTCACAGTCCTGGAGGTACTCGTCGGTGGTCTCCAGCATGTTCTCCGGGATGGTGCTGCCCTCCTCCCGGGGCAGGGTGTTGACGCCCCGGCCGGCGTGGTAGCGAATCCCCAGGAGCTTTGCCGCCTCCATCTGCCGATCCACGGGGGCCTTGCCGGTGGTCTTGGTGTAGCAGTACTGATGGTCAAAGGCGCAGGTGCAACCGTGCTTCAAGAGGTCCGCCATGGCGGTGAGGGAGGAGTAGAAGATCACCTCGTCGTTGATCATCTGGAACACCCGGTAGGCCTTGTCCAGCCACTGGGGGACCGTCATGTTGGGGTAGTCGATGGTTTTGAGATTCCGGACGAAAGTCTGGAAGAAGTGGTGGTGGGTATTGATGAGGCCGGGGTAGACGAACATATCCGTGGCGTCGATCACCTCGTCGCAGGGGTCCGTCAGGTGGGGGCCGATCTTCACGATTTTTGGTCCGTCAATCAGGATATCCGCGTCCCAGTAAACGTGATCCTGAGCGTCACAAGTCACAATAGCCCTTGCGTTTTGTATCAGTGTAGTGGACATACAGGTGTCTCCTTTGTTTAGATTAAAAGAGGCGCTCCGGCCAGAAAAACCAGGGCGCCCCTGTGGGGAAGATGGGAATTGCGTCAGCGCTTGCCCTTGTCGAAGGCCTCGCCGACCGCGGCGGGGGCATGGTTCTTCTTGGAGAAGAACGCCAACAGCAGCAGAGTCAGCACGTAGGGCAGCATCATGAACAGGTCGGAGTAGTTGCTGGGAAGTCCCATGTACAGGCACAGCTGATAACCGCCGGACCGAGCCAGCCCGAAGAACAGGCAGACCGCCGCCGTGGTGGGGATATTCCAGTTGCCGAAGATCATGGCGGCGATGGCCAGGTAGCCATAGCCCATGTAGATGCTGGGGGAGAAATTGGCGGAGATGGAGTAGGCAAAGCAGATGCCGCCCACGCCGGACAGCGCGCCGGAGAGGAGTACTGCCAGAAACCGCGTCCGGGCCACATTCCCGCCGGCGGCGTCCACCGACTGGGGATTTTCGCCGCAGGCCCGCAGGTGCATGCCGAAACGGGTCTTGTACATCAGGTACCAGGCCACAATGGCGACGCCGATGATGACCCACTCAAAGGGGTACATATCCTGAAACAGCGCGCCGATCACCGGGATCTGGGAGAGCCCGGGAATGTCGTAGCGGTTGGAGATGCCCAGGATGAACTTGTTGGAGGACTGGCCGGTCAGCGCGTTGTTCACCGCCGCGGTGAGGAAGGTGGTCAGCGCCACCGCCAGAATATTCACCACCACGCCGCTGATGACCTGATTGGCCCGGAACTTGACGCACAGCAGCGCGTGGAGTCCGGCGTAGACACCGCCGCCTATGAAAGCGGCCAGCATGGCGATGTAGATGACAGTCTGAGAACCGTCGCCCAGGATGGGCATCAGGAGCACCGCCACCAGAGCGCCGATAAAAGCGCCGAAGCCCTGGAAGCCCTCCACGGCCAGGTTGGTGACGCCGCTCTTCTCCGAGTAGATGGCGCCGATGGCCATGATCAGCAGGGGGGCGGCAAAGGAGAGACCGTCGATAAAGACTTTATCCAGCATGAGGCGTGTCCTCCTTTCCCGATTCCGCGGTTGTTTGTTCCTTGGCCAGCTGCGCCGCCTCGTCCGCCAGCCGCTCCATACGGCGATGGGCCAGATAGCGGAAGTATCCGCCGCAGGCGGAGAACAGCAGCAGGATGCCGGTAATCAGCGAGGCGATCTCCCGGGCCACGCCCAGAGAAGAGCTCATGTAGTTGCTGCCCGTCTGGAAGATGCCGATCAGAGCGCCGGCAAAGATAGCGCCAATGGGACTGGAATTGCCCAGCAGCGCCACGGCGATGGCGTCGTAGCCCAGGTCCGGCAGCGTCTTGGGGACGATGGTATTATAGTAGCCGCAGTAGTAGGTGACGCCCGCCAGGCCGGCCAGCATGCCCGCCAGCACCATGGAGAGCACGATGCGGTTGCCCACCTTGATGCCGGTGTATTTGGCGCACCGGGCGTTCATGCCCACGGCCCGCAGTTCAAAGCCGAAAACCGTCTTGTCGAAGATGAATTTGACTATCAAAGCGGCCAGAACCGCCAGGACGATCCCCAGCGGGATATCGCAGGCCACCCCGCCCAAGGGGACGTCCATCCAGGTGAGGCGGGCCTCGCTGCTGCAGATCCGCATGGATCGGGTCAGCGGGTCCGCGAAATAGGTATTGATGAAAAAGCCGGTCAGGTAATTGACGATGTAATTGACCATGATGGTGGAGACCACCTCATGGATATTGAACTTGTATTTCAGGAACCCAATGAATGCGCCCAGCAGGCCGCCGGCCACGATCCCGATGACGATCACCAGGGGCTTCGCGATCACCGCGTCCAGGCCGCTGTACCCCACAATGGCGGTAGCCAAAAATCCGGAGGTCAGCATCTGGCCGGAGATACCGATGTTGAAAAGTCCGGCCTTAAAGCCCACAATGAAGCTGAGGGCAGCCAGAATCATGGGTGCCAGCAGATTTAAAAAGGTGAACAGGTCGGACAGCATACCGCTGCCGCCGCCGTAGTTTGCCTTGGGCAGGAAGCCCGCGCCCTGGAGAAAGCTCTGGAAAGCCACCAGCGGGTTCTTGCCCAGCACCAGCAGGACAATGCTGGCGCAGATCAGGCTGAGCAGGATGCTCAGAATCGAGACGGAAATGGAGGACCAGCGGTTGCCGTCCAGAATGGCGGCCAGCTTATTCGCCGCTTTTTTCATGCTTCCTTCACCCCCATCATGTATTTGCCCACGTCATGCGAGGTCATCGTGGAGGCATCCGCAATCTTCAGCAGCTGCCCGTTGTAGATAACGCCGATGGTGTCCGCCAGCTCCATGATCTCGTCCAATTCCAGGGAGATCAGCAGGATGGCCACGCCCTTGTTCCGCTCCGCGATGATCTGGCGGTGGATGTTCTCGATGGCGCCGATGTCCAGGCCCCGGGTGGGCTGGACGAAGATGATGAGCTTGGCATGCTCCTCGATCTCCCGGGCCACGATGGCTTTTTGCTGGTTGCCGCCGCTCATGGAGCGCAGGATGGTCTTTCCTCCCTGGCCGCTGCGGATGTCATACTCCTCAATCAGCTGGTCCGCGTAGCGGTCGAACTGGCTGTA
>CAJFNE010000177.1 GCA_904393855.1 uncultured Oscillibacter sp.
TCTGCGGGGCATTTCGGAAGCTGGCGGCCGCCTACGGCTTCATTGAGCGGTACCAGCGGGGGAAGGAGGCCCTCACCGGCATCGCCCAGGAGCCCTGGCACTTCCGCTATGTGGGCGCGCCCCATGCCCGGCTTATGGAGGAAAACGGCCTGTGCCTGGAGGAGTACGCCGGCTTCCTCCGGCAACGGCCCCGCTCCTGCCCCCTGCCGGACGGCCGGCTGGCCCGGGTGTTCTACGTCCCCTGCGCCGGGGAGGAGACGGAGATCCAGCTGCCCGACGGCTGCTGCCAGATCTCCGGCGACAACGCCGGGGGGTTCATCGTCACCGCCTGGGGGTGCCCCGCGTGAGGCCGGGGTCCCCCGCCCTGGACCGCTTCCGCCTGCTGGCGGCGGTGCTGGTGGTGGCTGTCCACACCTCCCCCCTGACCACCTATTCCGTCCTGGGGGATTTCTGGCTCACCCGGGTGCTGGGGCGGGTGGCGGTGCCCTTCTTCCTGATGGTCACCGGGTACTTCCTGGCTGAGAAAGGCTGGCGAAATACCTGGACGTTCTGGAAAAAGACCGCTCTGCTGTATGGTCTCTGCATCCTGCTGTACCTGCCCCTGAACCTGTACGCCGGGCAGCTGGACGGGGATTTTCTCCGCCGCCTGGTGACGGGCGGCACGTTCTACCACCTGTGGTACTTCCCGGGGGTGCTGCTGGGGGTGCCCATCGCCTGGTGTCTCCGGCGGCTGGGACTGGGGATCGCCCTGTCGGCGGCGGGCCTCCTGTACCTGATCGGCCTGGGCGGCGACAGCTACTATGGGCTGACTGCTCAGGTTCCCGAGCTGAAAGCGGCGTATGACGTTATCTTCCAGGTGTTCTCCTACACCCGGAACGGCCTGTTCTACGTGCCGCTGTTCCTGCTGCTGGGGGCGGCGGGACGGCGGTTCTCCCGGCGGGCCTCCCTCTGGGGCCTGCTGCTCTCGTTTTCCGCCATGAGCGGCGAGGCGCTGTGGCTCCGGGGCCTGGGGGTCCAGCGGCACGACAGCATGTACCTCCTGCTGCCCCTGGTGATGATCTTCCTCTTCTCCGCCCTGCTGGGGGCCAACCGGGGGGAGGACCGGACCGCCCGGCGCCTGTCGGCCCTGGTCTATATCCTCCACCCCTGGTGCATCGTGCTGGTGCGCTTCGGCGCGGGGTTTCTGGGGATGGAGGAACGGCTGGTCCAAAACAGCCTGGGACACGTCTGCGCCGTGCTGGCCCTCAGCTTCCTGGCCTCCGGCGCTCTGCTGGCCCTCAGGCCCCGGCGGGTCTCCCCCACCGCCCGGGCCTGGCGGGAGGTGGATTTGGACGCCCTGGCCCACAACGCGGCGGTGCTGCGGGGGGCCCTCTCCCCCGGCCAGGAGCTCATGGCGGTGGTGAAGGCGGACGCCTACGGTCACGGGGCGGTCCCCGTGTGCCGGCGGCTGCGGAGGGCCGGGGTTCGGGCCTTTGCCGTGGCCTGCCTCGCCGAGGGGATCGCCCTGCGGAGGGCGGGCATCCGGGGGACGATCCTGATCCTGGGCTACACCCCGCCGGAGGAGGCGCCCCTGCTGGCCCGGTACCGCCTGACCCAGACGGTGGCGGACGCCGCCCACGGCCGGGCGCTGGCAGAACAGGGCCGCACCGTCCACGTCCACCTGGCCCTGGACACCGGGATGCACCGCCTGGGAATCCCCGCCGGGGACCGGGAGGCCATCGCCGCCCTGTACCGCCTGCCCCATCTGCGGATCGAGGGCACGTTCTCCCACCTGTGCGTGTCCGACAGCCTGGCGGAGGCGGACGCCGCCTACACCCGGCGGCAGACGGAGCTCTTTTTTGACACGGTTTCCTGGATGCGGGAGCAGGGCCTCAACCCGGGAGCCATCCACCTCCAGGCCAGCTACGGGATCTGGAACCTGCCGCCCCAGCCCTGCGCCTATGCCCGGGCCGGGATCGCCCTCTACGGCGTCCGCAGCGACGGCGCGCCGGTCCGGCGGGACCTGGACCTGCGGCCGGTGCTGTCCCTCCGGGCAAGGGTGGCCAGCGTGCAGCAGCTGGAGCCGGGGGAGGCCGCCGGGTATGGGCTGGCCTTTCACGCGGAACGGGAGACCAAACTGGCGGTGGTGACCATCGGATACGGCGACGGCCTTCCACGGGAGCTGCCCCAGCGGGGCGGGGAGGTGCTGATCCGGGGACGCCGCTGCTCCATGGCGGGCAGGATGTGCATGGACCAGCTGCTCGTGGACGTCACCGGCCTGGAGGAGGTCTCCCCCGGGGACATCGTGACCCTGATCGGCCGGGACGGCGGCCAGGAGATCCGGGCGGAGGAGCTGGCGGAGCGATGCGGCACCATCACCAACGAGCTGCTCTCCCGGCTGGGGAGCCGCCTGGCCTGGCGGGAGCCGTGAGGCGGTTCCGAGGGGGAGCCGGGGCGGGGACGGCCCATCCCGGCCCCTCCGAGAAGTTTTTTCAGATTTTCCCCTTGACAAACCGGCCGGGATTGTGTAAGTTATATATCAAATATGGCAAATGCGATGACAGGGAAAACGTCGCTGCGAGCATTTCAGAGAGCCGCCGGTTGCTGTGAGGCGGTATGCGGACGGACGATTTACTGGCCCTCGAGCAGTCAGCTGAAAGCCCCATCCGGGCCGTAGGTGCGACCGGGTTCCTCACCGTTACCAGCGAGGCGGCATTCACCCCCTGTGGGCCGATGTCAGAGAGTGGATATCATCCGATATCAACAAGAGTGGTACCGCGGAAGCAAAGCTTTCGTCTCTTACAGAAGAGACGAAGGCTTTTTTGTTTGCCAAGGTCCTGGCACAGGGGAAATATCCAAACATAAGGAGGACGTAAGACATGAGAAGGATCAAGGTGTTTGACACCACACTGCGGGACGGCGAGCAGTCCCCCGGCTGCAGCATGAACCTGGCGGAGAAGCTGGACATGGCCCGTCAGTTGGAGGCCCTGGGCGTGGACGTGATCGAGGCGGGCTTCGCCATCGTCTCCCCGGACGACTTCAAGAGCGTGGAGACCGTCTCCAAGATGGTGAAGAACTGCACCGTGGCCAGCCTGGCCCGGTGCGCCAAGGGCGACGTGGACGCCGCCTGGAACGCCCTGAAGGAGGCCAAGAAGCCCCGCATCCACCTGTTCATCGCCACCAGCGACATCCACATGGAGTATAAGCTGCGGATGACCCGGGAGCAGGTGCTCCAGAGCATCCGGGAGAGCGTCAGCTACGCGAAGAGCCTGTGTCAGGACATCGAGTTCTCCGCCGAGGACGGCTCCCGGTCTGAGCGGGCTTTCCTGGCGGAGTGCTACTCCGTGGCCGTGGAGGCCGGCGCCACCGTGCTGAACATCCCCGATACCGTGGGCTACTGCACCCCGGAGGAGATGGGGGATCTGGTCCGCTACCTGAAGGCCAACGTCCGGGGCGCGGAGCACGTGGAGTTCTCCGTCCACTGCCACAACGACCTGGGGATGGCCGTGGCCAACACCCTGGCCTGCATCCAGGCGGGGGCCGACCAGGTGGAGTGTACCATCAACGGCATCGGCGAGCGGGCTGGCAACGCCAGCCTGGAGGAGATCGTCATGGCCCTCCACACCCGGAAGGACTACTACCAGGCGGAGACCGGCGTCCACACCCAGCAGATCTACAAGAGCAGCAAGCTGCTCTCCAGCATCACCGGCGTGCCCATCGC
>CAJFNE010000178.1 GCA_904393855.1 uncultured Oscillibacter sp.
GAATTATGGTATATTGCAGGGGAACAGCAGAAAATTCCAAGAGAACACATTTTGTTTTATCTGGATTTTGCCGTGTCCCGCCGTCGCCGGAGCCTGCGCTCTGGCAACGGACACCCGGGGAATTCCAGGCAGAAAGTTAGGTGAATGGATTGGAGAACTATCAAAAGACGCGGGAGGAGATCTGCGAGGTCTGCCATCTCCTGTACAGCCGGGGCTATGTGGTCAGCAACGACGGCAACGTCTCCGTCCGGGTGGAGCCGGACAAGGTGCTGATCACCCCCTCCGGCGTGGGCAAGGGCCGGATGACGCCCGACATGCTGGTGCTCTGCGACCTGCAGGGCAACGTGCTGGCGGGGGACCGCTACCCCTCCTCTGAGAGCAAGATGCACCTGATGGTCTACCAGGAGCGGCCGGACGTCATGAGCGTGGTCCACGCCCATCCCCCCCTCTCCACGGCGTTTTCCATCTGCCGCCGGCCTCTGAAGGAGCGGTATCTGGCGGAGATGATCGTGGGACTGGGGGAGATCCCTGTCACGGAGTTCGCCATGCTCTCCACGGACGAGGTGCCCAACAGCGTCCGCCCCTTCGTCCAGGACCACAGCGCGGTGCTGCTGGCCAACCACGGCGCCCTGACCTGGGGCCCCACTCTGCTCTCCGCCTTTGACCGGCTGGAGACCGTGGAGCAGACCGCCAAGGTCTTCTACTACGTGGACCGGATCGGCGGCGGCGTGGAGATCACCCCGGAGCAGGCGGACACCCTGCGCTCCATGACCGGCTACTACCAGAAGCTGGCCGGAAAACGGGGGTAACGCCATGCACACGCCGGTCGGTTCCCAAGGTCTGCTGGCGCCGGAGCGCCGGGCCAAGATCCTGGAGCGGGTCCGCCAGGACAAGAGCGTGCTGGTGAAGGACCTGTGCGCCCAGTTCGGCGTCACCGGGGAGACGATCCGCAAGGACCTGTCCCTGCTGGAACAGGAGGGACAGCTCATCAAGACCTACGGCGGGGCCTACATCCAGGAGGGCGTCAAGAACGAGATCGACGCCAGCATCCGCAAGGTGCTCCTGCCGGAGGCCAAGGACGCCATCGGCGCCCGCTGCGCCGCGCTGGTGGAGGCGGGGGACACCGTGTTCCTGGACGAGAGCACCACCTGTCTGGCGGTGGCCCGCCACCTGCTGCACCGGGACATCACGGTGGTGACCAACTCCCTGGACATTGCCCAGCTCTTCGCGGAGCACGGCCAGGGGAAGCTGCTGCTCTCCGGCGGGGAACTGGACCAGAAGAACCGCTGCTTCGTGGGCGGCAGCGCCGAGGAGTTCCTCTCCCGGTACTATATGGACAAGAGCTTCATCTCCTGCCGGGGGGCGGACCCCGCCGCCGGCGTCACCGACGGCAGCGCCGTCAACGGCCGGGTCCGGGCCCTGATGCTCCGGCGGGCCAAGCGGCGCTATCTGGTGCTGGACCACACGAAGCTGAACAAGACCAACTTCTTCCGCATCTGCGATTTCGAGGAGCTGGATGGCGTCCTGGTGGACGCCTTTCCAGACGCAAGCTGGCGGGACTTCCTCCGCCAGCGGAACATCCAGGCCATCGAGGCCCTGGAACGCCAGTAAGGAGGGAACATCCATGTCCTATACCGCGCAGCAGCTGATCGACCTGCTGCATCTGCAGCCCCATCCCGAGGGCGGCTGGTTCGCTTTCCGGGAGACCAGCGGGCGCGCCCTGCCGGCGGAGGCCCTGCCGGGGTTCTCCGGCAGCCGGGACACCTGCAGCTACATTTACTACCTGCTCCAGCGGGGGGAGATCTCCCGCTGGCACCAGCTGAAAGCCACGGAGGTCTGGACCTGGCACCAGGGCGGCAGCCTGGAGATGACCCTGGGCGGGACGGGGACCTCCCCGACCGCCGGGAGCACGCTGGCCCTGGGGCCCCGGCTGGAGTCCGGCGAGCAGTTCCAGATCCTGGCGCCGCCGGACCAGTGGCAGACCACCCGGGTGGTGGACGGGGACTTCGTCCTGGTGTCCTGCGTGGTGTGTCCCGCCTTTGACGACGCGGACTGCCTGCTGCCCCCGGAGCCCCTTCCCAATGAAATCTACAACTAAAATAAAGGAGGCACGTATCTATGGACCTCTCTCTCTTTTCCCTGGAGGGGAAGACCGCCCTGGTCACCGGCGTGAGCCGGGGGCTGGGACAGGCGATGACGGTGGCCCTGGCCAAGGCCGGGGCGGACATTGTGGGCGTGGGCCTGCGGGGCATGGGCGACACCCGCGCCCTGGTGGAGGCGGAGGGCCGCCGAGCCTATGAGATCCGCGCCGACCTGGGACAGCGGGACATGGCCGCTGATGTGGCGGCGGAGGCCATCGCCGCTTTCGGGCGGGTGGACATCCTGGTGAACAACGCCGGGATCATCAAGCTGGCCGCCGCGGAGGACCACACCCTGGCCGACTTTGACGCGGTCATGGAGGTGAACCTTCGCTCCCTCTTCCTGCTGACCCGGGACATCGCCCGGCAGATGATCCCCCTGGGCCACGGGAAGATCATCAACACCTGCTCCGTCCAGTCCTATAAGGGCGGCTCCGGCGACGCGGCGTACGTGGCCAGCAAGCACGCGGTCCACGGCCTCACCCGGGCCTGGGCCAACGAGTGGGGCAAGTACAACATCCAGGTCAACGGCATCGCCCCGGGCTACATGGTCACCGACAACACGGCGAAGCTCCGGCAGAACCAGCCGGCGGTGGACGCCATCACCGCCCAGATCCCCCTGGGCCGCTGGGGACAGCCCGCGGACCTGATGGGGCCGGTGGTCTTCCTGGCCTCCGACGCCTCCAACTACGTCAACGGACACCTGCTGGTGGCCGACGGCGGCTACCTGAACGCCTGAGGGCGCGCTTCCATCCAGATCATCGAAAGAATTTAAAATAGGAGTGAATGTTATGTCTGACGAGCTCAAGCAAGTGACCCACATCGACAACGTGCGCCTGGGCGACGACGAGCAAAGCGTCGTCATCATCGACCAGACCCAGCTGCCCAACCGGACGGTCTACCTGACCCTCCGCACCCCCCAGGAGATGTACGACGCCATCCAGCTGCTGCAGGTCCGGGGCGCTCCCGCCATCGGCATCTGCGCCGGGTACAGCATCTACGCCCTTGCCCGCCAGTGGGGTATCCCGGACTACGCCGCTTTCGCCCGGAAGTTCCACGAGGAGAAAGAGTACCTGAACTCCTCCCGGCCCACCGCCGTGAACCTCAGCTGGGCCCTGAACCGGATGGAACAGGTCGTCACCTCCCACGCGGACCAGTCCGTGGAGGCCATTCTGGACCTGCTGGGCAAGGAGTGCCGGGCCATCCACGAGGAGGACATCGCCATGTGCCGGGCCATCTCCGAGTACGGCCTGTCCCTGATCAAAGACGGCGACGGCGTGCTGACTCACTGCAACGCCGGCCCCCTGGCCACCTCCCGCTACGGCACCGCCCTGGGTCCCCTGTTCCTGGGCAAGGAGCGGGGCATGAACTTCCACGTCTTTTCCGACGAGACCCGCCCCCTGCTGCAGGGCGCCCGGCTCACCTCCTATGAGCTGCAGAAAGCCGGCATCGACGTGACGCTGATCTGCGACAACATGGCCTCCATCGTCATGAAGAACGGCTGGGTCCAGGCCTGCTTCGTGGGCTGCGACCGGGTGGCCGCCAACGGC
>CAJFNE010000179.1 GCA_904393855.1 uncultured Oscillibacter sp.
CCAGTTTTCCAATCGGTAACAAAAGTAACAAGTTGTTTCCGCTACTCCAAATAACCGATGGAAAACGGTAAGGAGGTATGGTTGTGAGACATCACCTACAGAGAAAATCCCATGGGCGTCTGACGGCGCTCTTTGCCCTAGTCACGGTCCTGGCCGCCAGCTTTGGCGCCACCACCTGGTCCCAGGCTCTCTATATCGTCACCGGCGTGGAGGAGGCCGCCATCGTGCTGGATGGCTCTCAGGAGGCGCCGGACCTGGGGAGCCGGATGGTTTACACGGGCTCCGGCCGCTCCGGCTTTGACATCATGCTCACCTCCGGCCAGACGGTCCGCATCGAGCGGGACGGTCAGACGGAGAGCGTCCGCTGCAAGACGGAGACCATCTCCCAGCTGCTGCACCGAATGGACATCACCCTCTCCCCCCTGGAGATGGTGGCGGTGGACCTGTCGGAGGAGGAGCTGGTGATCTCCATCAGCGAGGACATCACCTTCTACGAGGAGGTCAGCGAGCCGGCATCCTATGAGACGGTCCGGGTGGCCAACCCCGATATGCTGAAGGGCGAGGAACAGGTGGTCCAGGAGGGCGTGGACGGCGTCCGCACCTCGGTCTATGAGGTGGTCTGGTCCAATGGGGCGCAGATCAGCCGGCAGTTCGTGGAGGAGCTGGACAGCACCGCCGTGGACGAGATCATCGAGTACGGCACCGCCTCTCCGGAGCCGGAGGAAGTCAGCGGCAATCTGGGGACACCCACCGTGGCGAAGAACGCCGACGGCAGCGGCACGCTGACGTTCGCGGACGGCACCACCCTGCGCTTCTCCTCCGCCAAGGCCATGACGGCCACCGCCTATACTGCCGGACACGGCGGCGCGGACTACACCACCGCCACCGGCACCCTGGTGGATGTAGGCACCGTGGCGGTGGACCGCAGCGTGATCCCCCTGGGCACGAAGCTGTATATCGTCACCAACGACGGCATCGTCTATGGCACCGCCGTGGCTCGGGACACCGGCGTGCGGGGCAACGTGATCGACCTGTACTACAACACCTACCGGGAGTGCATCGAGTTCGGCCGGCGCAGCTGCACGGTCTATATCCTGGAGTAATTTCACAAAGAAAGCCCGCCTGACACATGGTGTCAGGTGGGCTTTTCCTTTACAGCCGCTCCAGCAGCGGCGGCAGCTCCTCCAGGGCGTGGATCGTGTAGTCCGGCACGATGTCGGGCCGGGACGGCAGGTCCTCCGGGTTATACCAACAGGACCGCAGCCCCACGTTCCGCGCTCCCCGGATGTCGGAGGTCAGGCTGTCCCCCACCACCAGAGCGGCGGCGGGGTCAAAGTTCGGGATGGCGGCGAAGCATGCCTGGAAGAAAGCCGGGCTGGGCTTGTTGGCCCCCAGTCTCTCCGAAATGAAAATATCTTTAAAATAGGGGGCGATGCCGGCGCTTTGAATCCGGCCCGTCTGGACCACGGGTGTGCCGTTGGTGGCCAGGTATAGATCATAGCGGGGCGCCAGGGTTTCCAGCAGTTCCCGGGCGCCGGGCATGAAGAAGTGCCCTTGGGACAGCTGTGCCTCATAGGCCGCCTGGGCCTCCTGGCTGGAGCGGTCCACCCCCAACTCGCCGAACAGCAGGTCGAACCGCCGGGTCAGCACCTGGGGCCGGGTCAGCTTCCCCTCCTCCAGCAGCTCCCACTGCTGCCGGTTCAGCTCATGATAGCGGTCCACCACGGCGGGGGTGGGGTCGATGCCAAACCGCCGGAGGGTCTCCGAAATCGCCCGCCGCTCCGCCCGGCGAAAGTCCAGGATCGTGTCGTCCAGGTCCAGAAAAATGCTTTTGACCATGTGCCGCGCCTCCCTTGCATCTGAATGTCCTCCCCAGTGTAGCGGATTTTCCGACGCTTGGCAAGTGGCCTTTCCGCCGGAATTGGGGTTGGCAGGGGAAGAAAAATCTGATATACTGCATGGGAAAGGCGGGATTGCCATGAATCTTTGCGATGAGAGAACCATCCGGGAGCTGCTGGGCCGGCACGGTTTCCACTTCTCCAAATCCATGGGGCAGAACTTCCTGATTGACCCCCAGGTGCCGGCGGAGATCGCGGCGGCCTCCGGGGCGAACAAGAGCTGCGGCGTCCTGGAGATCGGCCCCGGCATCGGCCCTCTGACCGTGGAGCTGGCCCGGCGGGCCGGGAAGGTGGTTTCCGTGGAGCTGGACCGCTCCCTCCTGCCGGTGCTGGCGGAGACCCTGGCCCCCTATCCCAACGCGGAGGTGGTGTCCGGGGATGTGCTGAAGCTGGACCTGGCGGCCCTGGCAGCGGAGAAATTGCCCGGCCTCACGCCCATGGTCTGCGCCAATCTGCCCTATAACATCACCACGGCGGTGCTGACCAAGCTCATTGAGACGCCGTGCTTCGGCACCTTCACGGTCCTGATCCAGAAGGAGGTGGCCCAGCGGCTGGCGGCCCCCCAGGGCTCCGGGGACGGCGGGGCCTTCTCCTTGTTCCTGCAGTATCACCTGGAGCCGGAGCTGCTGTTCGAGGTGCCCCGGGAGAAGTTCCTCCCCGCCCCCAAGGTGACCTCCGCCGTGCTGCGGTGCGTCCGCCGTCCTCGGCCGGCGGTGGAGGTGGAGAACGAGAAGTTCTTCTTCCAGGTAGTTCGGGGGGCTTTCCTGCTGCGGCGGAAGACCCTGGCTAACTCCCTGACCTCTGCCCTGCCCGGCCTGTCCAAGGAAACCGTCCAGACGGCCATCGCCCAGTGCGGCCTGCCGGCGGATATCCGCGGGGAACGGCTGACCCTGGCGGACTTTGCCTCCCTCTCCGCCGCTCTGGACCGCGCGCGGGGCTGAACGCGGTCTGCTGCTTTGCAAAAAAGGGGGATTTCAAAATCAAAAAGCATTCCTATCGATCACGGAAATGCAATCCTCAATACGATTGACTTTATGCCCCCCACCGTGTATGATATGGATGTTAAAAACGACTCTCCGCCGCGCAGGCCGCGCCTGTCCCTGGAGAGAGATCTTTCAGAAATGAGGTTACAGAACATGGCAACCATTGATCTGAGCAAGTACGGGATCACTGGCACCACCGAGATCGTCTACAACCCCTCCTATGAGCAGCTGTTCGAGGAGGAGACCCGCCCCGACCTGACGGGCTTCGACAAGGGCCAGGTCACCGATCTGGGCGCCGTCAACGTCATGACCGGCATCTACACCGGCCGCTCCCCCAAGGACAAGTTCATCGTCCTGGATGACACCTCCCGGGACACCGTGTGGTGGACCTCCGACGCGTTCAAGAACGACAACAAGCCCGCCTCCCAGGAGGCGTGGGACGCCTGCAAGAAGCTGGCTCTGGAGCAGCTGTCCAACAAGCGTCTGTTCGTGGTGGACGTATTCTGCGGCGCCAACCACGACTCCCGCATGGCCATCCGCTTCATCATGGAGGTGGCATGGCAGGCCCACTTCGTCAAGAATATGTTCATTCAGCCCACCGCCGAGGAGCTGGAGAACTTCGAGCCCGACTTCATCTCCTACAACGCCGCCAAGGCCAAGGTGGAGAACTACAAGGAGCTGGGCCTGAACTCCGAGACCGCCGCCATCTTCAACCTCACCTCCCGGGAGCAGGTCATCCTGAACACCTGGTACGGCGGCGAGATGAAGAAGGGCATGTTCTCCATGATGAA
>CAJFNE010000180.1 GCA_904393855.1 uncultured Oscillibacter sp.
CCCAGATGGTGTCCAGCTTCTGGTTGGCGGAGAGGGTGTCCAGGGTGCAGACGGAGAGCACCTGGGTCTGGCCCCGGGTGAAGAGGCCGGAGCCGTGGGCCCGGGGCAGCACGCCCACCTCGGCGGCCAGGGGGCGGATCTCGTTCTTGGCGCGACCGTCCACCCGGTGGCCCTCCAGCAGCCACTGCTTGACGATCTTCTTCTGGAACTTGTAGGTGAACTCCTCCAGGTACTGGTCCATGTCGGGGTGGCTCTCCAGGTACTTCTCGTGCCACTTGTCGATCATGGCGTTCCAGCGGGCCTCCCGGACGTTCTTGTCGTCGGTGTCCATGGCGGCCTTGGCCTCGTCCATGAAGTTTTCCACGATGTTGTCGAACAGCTCCTGATCAAAGGCGGCGTGGGGATACTCGAACTTGGGCTTGCCGATCTCGCTGACCATCTGGTTGATGAGGGCGATCTGCTTCTGGTTCTCCTCGTGGGCCAGCTGGATGGCGGCGAACATGGTGTCGTTGTCCACCTCGTTGGCACCGGCCTCGATCATGACGACCTTCTTGCCGGTGGAGACCACGGTGACGTCCAGGTCGCTGACCTTCCGCTGCTCGCTGTCGGGGTTCAGCACCAGCTTGCCGTCCACGAGGCCCACCTTCAGCGCGCCCACTGGGCCGTTCCAGGGGATGTCGGAGATGGCCAGGGCGGCGGAGGTGCCGATCAGGGCGGCGATCTCCGGGGAGCAGTCGTGATCCACGCTCATGACGGTGGCCATGATGGACACGTCGTTGCGGAAGTCGGAGGGGAACAGGGGCCGGATGGGCCGGTCAATGACCCGGCTGGTGAGGATGCCTTTCTCGCCGGGGCGGCCCTCCCGCCGGTTGAAGCTGCCGGGGATGCGGCCCACGGAGTACAGCTTCTCCTCAAAGTCCACGCTCAGGGGGAAGAAGTCGATGCCGTCCCGGGGCCGGGGGGCGGCGGTGGCGCACACCAGCACCCGGGTGTCGCCATAGCCCACCATGACGGCGGCGTTGGCCAGCTCCGCCAGCTTGCCCACCTCCAGGAACAGGGGGCGGCCGGCCAGCTCCATCTCGTACTTGCGGTAGTTGGGGAATTGCCTCTTGGTGATGATCGTTGACATGGGAACACTCCTTTTGTATTTTTGTGGCTCCCGCGGGCGTCCCACCATTTAGCACTTGAAAAAGCGTCCTGAGAGAGGCGGGAGAGCTCCGCCTGAAAGAGGGCGTTTTTTCAACTGCTAAAGGTTTCGGACAAGACCCCGCAGGGGCGTTTTTTTGAAAGGGATACGAAAGAAAGGGCGGCGCGGGGTTCGCACCACCCTTTCTCCATCTTATTTCCGGATGCCCAGCTTGGCAATGAGCGCACGATACCGCTCGATGTCCTTCTTCTGCAGATAGTCCAGCAGGCTGCGGCGCTTGCCGACCATCTTCAAAAGGCCGCGGTTGGAGTGCTTATCCTGGGGGTTGGCGCGCATGTGCTCGGTGAGGATGTTGATGCGCTCCGTCAGGATGGCAATCTGCACCTCGGGGGAGCCGGTGTCGTTCTCATGGGTCCGGTTGGCGTCAATGATCGCGGTTTTCTGGTCTTTTCTCAGCATGGGTTTTCCACCTCTTTCATAGATTCCCCACAAAGCTGCGTCTCGGGCCGGTGAAAGTCCGCGAAACGAAGCTCTGGGGCTGCCGCAGGTTTGCGTGCTGAACAAATATATCACAAGGTTTTCCAGATGTAAAGAGGAAAATACGGATTTTTTCAAACCCGCGGAACAAATTCCGCAAAAATACTCCTTGACAAAGACTTGGCGGAATGATATATTAACCGTACTAATACAGTTAATACAGCCAAAAGGAAGGTGACGCAATGATCAGCCTGAACTATCGGGACTCCCGACCCATCTACGAGCAGATCAAGGATGGATTGAAGAAGCTGATCGTAACCGGCGGACTGGCGGTGGATGAAAAGCTGCCCTCCGTGCGGGCGCTGGCGACCCAGCTGTCCATCAATCCCAACACCATCCAGCGGGCCTACAACGAGCTGGAGGGGGAGGGGTACATCTACTCCGTGCCCGGCAAGGGCAGCTTCGCCGCGGCCAGCGCGGGGGCGGATGATGGCCGCAGGCGGGAGCTCATGGACCGGGTCCGGGAGCTGCTGGCGGAGCTGCGGTACCTGGGGGTCAGCCAGCAGGAGCTGCTGGACCTGGTCCGGGAGGGGCCCCGCCCGCCCGCGGGCGGGGCCGTCTCCGGGGCCCCGGAGACGGCGCACCGTGGGAGCGAGAGACAGGAGGAATCCGTATGATGGAAGTCAAGAATCTGGTCAAAACCTTCGGCGGCTTCGCGGCGCTGGACGGCGCCACCCTCTCCGTGCCGGAGGGGAGCGTCTACGGCCTGGTGGGTCCCAACGGCGCGGGCAAATCCACCCTGCTCCGCCACCTGACCGGAATCTACCGGCAGGACGCCGGCACCGTGCGCATCGGCGGGGAGGAGGTCTGGGAGAACGCGGCTCTGAAGGCCCGGATCGCCTCGATCCCCGACGACTGGTATTACTTCCTGCAGGCGACGGTGCGGGACATGATGCGCTTTTACAAGGGGTTCTATCCCAGCTTCTCCATGGAGCGGTATGAGAAGCTCAAGGAGGTCTTTGCCATCGACGAGAAGAAGACCATCCGCCGCCTCTCCAAGGGCATGCAGAAGCAGGTGGCCTTCTGGCTGGCCCTCAGCTGCATGCCGGACTACCTGATCCTGGACGAGCCGGTGGACGGCCTGGACCCGGTGATGCGGCGGCAGGTGTGGAGCCTGGTGATGGGCGACGTGGCCCAGCGGGGCACCACGGTGCTGGTCAGCTCCCACAACCTGCGGGAGCTGGAGGACGTGTGCGACCATGTGGGCATCATGGACCGGGGCAAGGTGCTGCTGGAGCGGAGCCTGGAGCAGCTGCAGGACAACATGGTGAAGCTGCAGGTGGTGTTCAAGGACGGCGCGGACCAGGTGCCGCCGGACCTGCCGGTGCTCCACGCCAGCCGGGTGGGGCGGATTCACACCCTGATCATGCGGATGAACGCGGAGGAGGCCACGGCCCGGCTGGCGGTGTACGACCCCATGCTGGTGGACGCCGTCCCCCTGACGCTGGAGGAGATCTTTATCTACGAATTGGGAGGTGCGGACTATGCAGTCAAGGATATCGTACTTTAATACCACACTGTTCCGCAAGAACCTGACCCGGTTCTGGCCCCTGTGGGGGCTTGCCAGCTTCATCGGGGCCCTGTTCCCCCTGGCGATGCTGCTGCAGCTGCTGCGCAGCAGCTACAACCCGGCGCCGACGGCGCCGGTGTTCACCGGGATGTACTACGGCGTGGTGTCCTACGCCCTGCCGATCATCTCCCTGATCTACGCGGTCCTCTGTGCCATGGCGGTGTGGAACTACCTGTACAGCGCCCGGAGCGTGGGTCTGATGCACACCCTGCCCATCCGGCGGGAGGGGATCTTCCTGACGAACTTCCTCTCAGGCCTTGCCATGATGCTGATTCCCTACGCCGTCACCGGGCTTCTGACGGTGCTGATCTCCCTGGCCTACGGCTGTTTCGACCCGGCGGGGCTGGCGGTGACGGTCCTGGCGGTGCTGGGGGAGAGCTTCTTCTACTTTGCC
>CAJFNE010000181.1 GCA_904393855.1 uncultured Oscillibacter sp.
GCCGAAGCGGTCCACCAGATCCTTCTCATGGGTCACCACCACCACGGTGGTGCCCAGCTGGTTGATCTTCACCAGCAGGCTCATCAGCTCCAGGGACCGTTCCGGGTCCAGGTTGCCGGTGGGCTCGTCGGCGATGATGGTGTTGGGGTTGTTCACCAGCGCCCGGGCAATGGCCACCCGCTGCTGTTCGCCGCCGGAGAGCTCGTCGGGGTGACGGCCGCTCTTCTCCTCCAGCCCCACCAGGTTCAGCACATAGGGAATCCGCTTGCGGATCTCCTTGGGGCTGGCCCCCACGGCCCGCATGACGAATTCCAGATTCTCATACACCGTCTTCTTCTCAATCAGTCGGAAGTCCTGGAAGATCACCCCCAGGGTCCGCCGCATCAGGGGGATCTGCTTATCCGAAATATTGCTGACGGAGAACCCGTTGATCATGATCCGCCCGGCGCAGGGCTCCACCTCGCCGGTCAGGAGCTTGATAATGGTGGACTTTCCGGAGCCGGAGGGCCCCACCAGAAAGACGAATTCCCCATCCTCAATGGTCAGGCTGATGCCCTGGATCGCCCGGGTCCCATTGTCATATTCCATCTCCACGTCTTTCAGACGAATCATGCCCGCACCTCACACACCGCCGCCTCCACGATCAAAACGCCCCAAACCGGCAAAACGTTTCCCGTTCGGTCGACATAATATAATAACTTTTTTCATTATATCCGGTTTTATCTCACAATGCAACTGTAGATTGCAAGATTCTCACACAATTTTCTCCCAGGCCGCGTGAAAAAAGCGGCGGATCCTCGTCCGCCGCTTTCCGCGTTTCTCAGGAGTCGATCCCCCGAGAGGTCAGATACTTTTTCACCATCAGCGCCACCTTGAAGGTGATGGCGTCATCAAACTCCCGCAGGTCCAGGCCGGTAAGCTTCTTGATCTTCTCCAGCCGGTACACCAGGGTATTCCGGTGAACAAAGAGCTTCCGGGCGGTCTCGGAGACGTTCAGGTTGTTCTCAAAGAACTTGTGGATGGTAAAGAGGGTCTCCTTATCCAGCGCGTCAATGGGGTTCTTCTTGAACACCTCCTGCAAAAACATCTCGCAGAGGGTGGTGGGCAGCTGGTAGATCAGCCGGCCGATGCCCAGATTCTCGTAGTTGATGATATACTTCTCCGTGTCGAAGACCTTGCCGACCTCGATGGCGATCTGGGCCTCCTTATAGCTCTTGGCCAGATCCCGCAGATGGGTGGCGATGGTGCCGATGCCCACCACCACCGTGCTCTCCCCGTTGGAGCGGAGGGCCTCCTCGATGGTGGCTGCGATCTTGTTCAGGTCCTTGGCGCCGGCTCCCTCCGGCATCTGGCGGATCAGAGCCACGTCCCCGTCTCCCACGCTGAGAACGAAGTCGCTCTGCCGGTCCGGGAACAGCGCCTGCACCACCTCCGTGGGGATGGACTCGTCCTTGCGCAGGGAGCGCACCACAAAGACACCCCGGGGGATATCCGCGCTGACCCGCAGCTCCTTGGCCCGCATGTAGATATCGCCCAGCATGATATTGTCGGAGATGATATCCTTGATAAAGGTCCCCCGGTCGTGCTTTTCCTCGTAATAGGCCTTGGCGGCGTTCAGCGCCACGGTCGCCATGGCGCAGACAGTCCTGCTGACCTCGTTATCTCCAAAAGCGAACACCGCGTAGTCGAACTGGTTCCCCCAGCCCGTCAGCGCCTTGAAAGTCTTTCCATCGGAGGAGATCATGCCGCCGTTGGCGCTGTTGACTACAGGCACGTACTCCGCCCATCTCTGGCCAATCATCGACAACTCGCTGCAGGCAATGACAACGCCCTCTCCGTCAATTACGCCAACGGTGCGGTCCGTATTCTCCTTTAATTGCAGCACCACATTTTGAAACATTCTCCCAGACATGACCGCCCTCCATTCAAATTCTTCACGCAACAAATCTGCACAGCATGTCAATGTATCTATTATATCGACACTTTTCGCAAAACGCAAGTGTTTTCTTCTTTTTTCCACAAAAAAGCGTGCTTTTTTTGTGGAAGTTTTTTATGTTTTCTAAAAGAATGTCAATTTTTTCGCAGGTCCTCCCACTCAATTTTTGTCAAAAAGCGAAAAGCCCCCCGTGGAAGCGCGGGGTCCAGCCGCAGGCTGCCCATCCGAATCCGTTCCAAATATGTCACCGGCTTCCCCTGCTGGGCCAGCATCCGCTTCACCTGGTGGAATTTCCCCTCCCGGAGGGTCACATGGGCCTCGCTGCCCGCCGCGTCGGCCCGGAGGATCTCCAACTCCGCCGGCTGGCAAACCAGTCCGTCGTCCAGCGTCATGCCGGCGGCAAAGGCCCGGCAGTCCTCCTCGGTCAGGCGGCCCTCCACCCGGACGTAGTACTCCTTGTCCACATGGCGCCGGGGGGAGACCAGATCATG
This sequence comes from uncultured Oscillibacter sp., assembly GCA_904393855.1. Taxonomy (GTDB): domain Bacteria; phylum Bacillota; class Clostridia; order Oscillospirales; family Oscillospiraceae; genus Oscillibacter. The sequence goes on from CAJFNE010000181.1 coordinate 2,428, forward strand.
GGCCAAGCCGCCCTCATTGGTCAGAAGCAGCAGACCCTCTGTATCCTTGTCCAGCCGTCCCACCGGGAAGAGCCCCTGCCGCCGCAGCTCCGGCGGCAGCAAGTCCAGCACCGTGGCGCCCCGGCCATCCTCCGTGGCGGAGAGGTAACCGGCGGGCTTGTTCAGCATCACCCAGGTGAAGCGGCGGTAAACCAGCGGCTCCCCCTGTACGGTGATCTCCGCCGCTTCCGGGTCCGCCTTCTCCTGGGCGGAGCGGGCGGGCACCCCGTCCACCAGCACCTGTCCCCGCCGGATGAGCTCCTTAACCTCCCGCCTGGAAAACCGGCCTGTGGATGCGATGATCTTATCCAGCCGCTGCTGCTCCATGCCGCTCCCTCCTTTTGTCCTCATTCTATCATATTTTCGCGGGAAAATGAATATGGAACTGACAGGAGGGATGTAAGATGCTGATTTTTACCACACGGCTCTCGAAAAAGAAAGCCGCACTTGCCGTCATCGCCGCCGGCGCTCTGGTGGCAGCCATCATCATTCTGGTGGGTTATTTCCAGGGAAACGACCGGGAGGACCTGCCCCAGCTTGCCGACAACGCCCAGCGGGTCAGCTATCTGCAGTCCCTGGGATGGGATGTGGAGGCTGAACCCGTGGAAACCCTGCAGTTCCTGCTGCCGAACCCCCTGGAGGAGCCCTACCTCTCGTACAATGAGCTGCAAAAGGAACAGGGCTTTGATCTCTCCGCCTGCTGCGGCCAGCAGGTGGCGCGCTACACCTACGCCGTCACCAACTATCCGGGCCGGCCCACCGGCGTTCAGCTGAACCTGTACATCTGTGAGGGCGTCCTGGTGGCGGGAGACGTCTGCTGCCTGGGCGCGGACGGCTTCCAGAGCACCCTGGAGTTTCCTGAGGCGGACACATAACGCCCCCTCCGGTACCTCCCGCGCATTGAAATGGAGACGGCCTACGGACCTTGGCAAAAAGAAATCCCCGCCCTATGGCGGGGATTTCTTTCAGGAAGTAAAATTACTCCTCGATGTCGATGACAACGCCGGAACCCACGGTGCGGCCACCCTCACGGATAGCGAAACGCAGGCCCTTCTCAATGGCGATGGGGGTGATCAGCTCCACCTTCATGTCCACGTTGTCGCCGGGCATGCACATCTCGGTGCCCTCGGGCAGGGTGATGACGCCGGTCAC
>CAJFNE010000182.1 GCA_904393855.1 uncultured Oscillibacter sp.
GGGTCTCCGGGGTCTCCTCCTGAGGCTCCTTGCGCTCTTCGCTCATGTCTCTGTCTCCTCCTTCGGGGGTAATTCCTGTTTTCCGAATAGCCGCGTCAGCCCCTCGGCAAAGCCGGTCAATCGGGCGGCCACGGCCGCGTAGTCCATCCGTGTGGGACCCACCACGCCGATGAGTCCCCGCATATCGTCCCCAATATCATAGCTGGCCACCACCACGCTGGTGTCTTTCAGGGCGGCGTTCACATTCTCCGGGCCGATCAGGATCTTCATGGGCCCCTCGTCCGGCATTGGGAGATTCTCCTTGCTGTCGGCCAGGAAACTCATCAGCTCGTGGGCCTTATCCGCGTCCCGGAATTCCGGCAGCTTCAATAGCTCTTTCGCCCCAGCGGTGATCACCTCCCGGTGACCGGCCTCCTCCACGCAGTCCGCCGCGTAGGAGAGCGTTTGGTTCAGCAGCAGAAACACCGCCGGAGGAAGCTGTTCCGTCACATTCATCAGCCGCAGGTTCATCTCGTCCGCGGCGATGTCCACGAAGTGGCTGTTCAGCAGATTCACCAGCACCGGCATCTGATCCACGTCCACTTGCAGCTGGATGTGCAGCAGCTGGCTGCGGACCCGGTTGTCGTTGGTCATCACCACCACGATGCAGCTGTGGTCGTCCACCGGCAGCAGCTCAAACCGCCGGACCGTTACATTTTTCCGGCTGGCCGCCGCCACATAGGTGGGGTAGCTCACCAGCGAGGACGCGGCCCGCCCCGCCTGGGAGATCACCCGGTCCAGCTCCTCCAGCTTGATCTGGAGGGCCTGGTTGATCTTCTCCGTCTCCGCCAGGGTCAGCTTCTGCTGCTCCATGAGCTCGTTGACATACAGCCGGTATCCCTTGGGGGACGGAATCCGCCCGGCGGAGGTGTGAGGCTGCTCCAGGTAGCCCTGCTCCACCAGCTCCGCCAGCTCGTTGCGGACCGTGGCGGAGCTGACGCTGCCGCCCATCTGGGCGGCGATGGCCTTGGAGCCCACCGGCTCTGCGGTGTGGATGTAGTCCTCCACCACCACCTTGAGAATCTGTTTTTTTCGTTCCGATAATTCCACTGGACGTCCCCTCCGGTCTCCAGCCTGCTTGTCTCATAGGTTTAGCACTCCATTTCCCTGAGTGCTAAAACGAGTTTAGCACCGCCGGAAACCATTGTCAATGGACGGATATAAACATTTTGTAAACAAAGCGAAAGAGAATTTTGAATTTTTCGCCTCCTTCCACTCCCGGCCCCGGAGGCAGCAAAAAAGAGCGCCCATGGGCGCTCTTTTTTGCTGTGATGTTCCCGGGAGACACCGCCTACCATCCAGTGATGGCAGGGAGCCGGCGGCGCCGCCGGGAGATGTCCTCTCTCAGGAGAGCAGGCTCTTCTGCCGGCGCAGCAGGATCGTCAGCGGCATGGCGACGGTGGCTACCAGGACCGCGGCAACCACCCCGGTCACAAACCGGATCATCGCGCTGCCAAATACCAGGGCGAACGTGTAATAGCCGTAAATAACACTGTCCAGCCAGATGACCGCCGTGTTGGCGGCTGTGGTCACAATGGCCGCCAGGATGGAGACGGTATAGCACATCACCGGACGGTTCTCCATCCGCTTCCCAGCGGCCTGCGCCCGGAGGGCCACCACACCGATGATCGCGGCCTGAATCATGGGCGGAATCACCCACAGCAGTGTTGTGGCCGTGATGCCGTAAGGGCTGATGATCTGGTTGAGCAGCTCACCGAACATGGCCACCAGCACCGCCTCCATGGGGCCGAACGCCAGGGCGCTGACCACCACGGGCAGCCGGTCAAAGGTGATGTGCAGGTTGCCCGGCGTGCGAATTTCCAGCATATTCAGCAGGAAATACATGGCGGCCAGCAGGGCGACGCGGCAAATGACTTTTGCGTTGAGTCTGGACATAAAAATTCCTCCTTCTGTATGGGCAGCCCGTTTCGGGACGCCGCACAGAGGAGGTCTGACCTCTAATGCGGCAGCGGGATTCAGAACACACACTGCAGGCCTATTTTTTGCCTTTTCGTCCGGAAAACAACTCCCCGTTTTCCCGGCACTATTTCACACGTGTGCTCTTACTCTGCCTGTGGTATGACCATTATAACTCTTTCCGCGCAATAATGCAAGAAGAAAATGCCCCGAATCTAAAGATTCGGGGCATTTTTTCTCGTACGGTTCGTTCCGCCTTACTCTGCGGTGGAAGCGGCGGCAGCCTTGGCCGCAGCGGCCTTCTCGGCCTGGGCTTTCTTGACAGCCTTGTACTTCTCCTTCTCCTCCGCCGTAGCGATGGGAAGAATGGCGTCCCGCGGGCAGACCTTGGTGCACATCTTGCAGCCGATGCACTTGTCGTAGTCCACCACAGCCACGCCGTTCACCACGTGGATGGCGTCCTTCTTGCACTCCTTTTCGCACAGGCCGCAGCCGATGCAGGACTGAGAGCACACGCTCATGGCAGCCTTGCCCTTGTCCAGGTTGGCGCAGGCCACGTGGACCTTCTTCTCAGAGGCGGGCACCAGGGTGATCAGGTGCCGGGGGCAGGCCTTGATGCAGGCCATGCAGGCGGTGCACTTGTCCTTGTCCACCACGGCGGCGCCGTTGGGACCGATGGACATGGCGCCGAACTGGCAGGCCGCCACACAGGAGCCAAAGCCCAGGCAGCCGAACTGGCACTCCAGAGGACCGCCGGCCACCTTGGTGGCCGAGATACAATCCTGCACGCCCACATAGTCATACCGCTTCGCGGCGTTCACGCCGCCGTTGCAGCGGACAAACGCCACCTGCCGCTCGCCGGTGGGAGCGGACTGGCCCATGATCTCCGCGATGGCCGCGGCATTCTCCGGGCCGGCAGGAGCGCAGGCGTTCACCGGGGCGTCCCCCGCCACAATGGCGGCGGCGCAGCCGGCGCAGCCGGGATAGCCGCAGCCGCCGCAGTTGGCGCCGGCCAGGTGGCCCAGCACGGCCTCCTCCCGGGGGTCCTTCTTGACCTCAAACACCTTGGAGGCCACAGCCAGCAGCAGGCCGAACGCGGCGCCCAGCACACCCAGCACAACAATTGCGTATACAATATTCCGGAGAAGCCCATGAACGCCAGGGCCATCAGGCCGGCGGTCACCAGCGCCACCGGGAAGCCCTCAAAGCTCTTGGGATACTCGGCAAACACCAGGCGCTCCCGGATGCTGGCGAACAGCACGATGGCCAGCAGGAAGCCCAGGCCGCCGGTGATGCCGTAGACCACAGAGGAGATGAAGTTGTAGTCGTTCTGCACGTTCAGCAGCACCACGCCCAGCACCGCGCAGTTGGTGGTGATCAGGGGCAGGTAGATACCCAGGGCGGTGTACAGGGCGGGCATCGCCTTTTGCAGGAACATCTCAATGAACTGCACCAGGGCGGCGATAACCAGGATGAAAGCCACCGTCTGCATATACGCCAGATCCAGATGGAGCAGCAGCAGGTTAACCGCATAGCATGCCGCGGAGGCCAGGCCCATGACGAATGTCACGGCGATGCCCATACCCACGGCGGTGTCTACCTTCTTGGAAACGCCCAGGAAGGGGCAGCAGCCCAGGAACTGGGAGAAGATGAAGTTGTTCGACAGAATCGCGCCCAGCGTGATTGCAAGGAGTTCGTAAATCTGATCCATTGTTTCCCCGCCTCCTTATTTCTTGGTTTTCGCCAGCGCCCACTGCATGAGCGCGATCAGGCAGCCCAGCACCAGGAAGCCGCCTACCGGCAGCGTCAGCATGCCGATGGGGAACTGCTCGGGCAGGACCTGGATGCCGGCGGCGGTGCCCAGGCCGAAAGCCAGCTGACCGTCCTCGCCGATCTCCAGCAGGCCGCCCAGAATGGTGCCCGCGCCCAGGAATTCCCGGATGATGCACATGATCAGCAGCACCACGGTGTAGCCGAAGCCCTGGAAGATGCCGTCCCAGAAAGAGGCCGCAATGCCGTTCTTATAGGAGAACGCCTCGGCCCGGCCCAGGATGATGCAGTTCACCACGATCAGGGGGATGAACACGCCCAAAGACTCCGACAGGGCCGGCACGAAAGCCTGGATGATCAGGTCCACGCAGGTCACGAAGCCGGCGATTACCACGATGAACATGGCGATACGGATCTTATCGGGAATGATCTTGCGCATGGCGGCAATGATCACGTTAGACAGCGTCAGGATCACCAGCACGGAGATGCCCATGCCCAGGCCGTTGAAGAACGAGGTGGTGATGGCCATGGTGGAGCACATGCCCAGCACCTGCACCAGCACCGGGTTCTGGGTGATCAGACCCTCCATAAATTGCTTTTTCAGATTCATATGGCAGACCTCCTTCTCAGCCCATGGCGCCGATGGCAGCCAGAGCCGCGTTCACGCCGGTGGTGATACCCCGGGTGGTCACGGTGGCGCCGGTGATGGCGTCCACATTGCTGCCCACAGACAGCGTGCCGTCCGCGGCGCTTCTGCCCACGAACTGATCCAGCACGCCCACACCGGATGCGGTGGGTTCATTTCCAATCACCTTGGTGCCGATGCCGGAAGTCTCGGAGTGGGAGACCACGGAGACGCCGGTGACCGCGCCCTCGGTGTCCACACCCACCATCATCTCGATGGTGCCCTGGGAGCCGCTGGCGGAGACGGTCACCGCGTAGCCGGCGGTCTCGCCGTTCACCTGGGCCTCATAGATGGCGCCCAGGGTGCCGCCGGCGGAGGACGCCGCGTCGATCATGGCCTGGGTATTCTCCAGAGGCGTCTCATTGAAAGTGGTGTTCTCGGGATCGGCCGCTACCGCGGTCATGGCCTCCTGGGTGTTCTCCCAGTTGATGGCCGCGATCCGGTCCTCGGTAATGGCGTTGACGCCGCCCAGCAGGCCCGCAACCACCAGGCAGGTGACAAACAGCTTCACCGTCAGCTCAATGATGTATTTGGGGTCCATGTCAACTTTTTCTTTCTGCTTCACTTCGCTGCTCATTTCGCGGCCGCCTCCTTCTTCTCGGACTTTACCACGCCGAAGCGGGTGGGCTTGGTATACTTGTCAATCAGGGGCACCAGCAGGTTCATCACCATGATGGAGTAGCACACGCCCTCGTTGTAAGAGCCAAAGTACCGGATCAACACGGTGAACACTCCGCAGCCGATGCCGTAGATCACCTGTCCCTTCTTGGTGACGGGGGAGGTGGTGTAGTCGGTGGCCATGAAGATGGCGCCCAGGAACAGGCCGCCGCCCAGCACGTTGTACAGCATCCACTGGGTGCCCGTGCCGTAGGTGGGGAACAGGAAGGTCAGCACCGCCACGGTGGCGATGTAGCACACCGGGATCTGCCAGCCGATGACCTTGCGCCACAGGAGGTACGCAAAGCCCACCAGCAGCGCCACCGCGGAGACCTCGCCCATGGAGCCGGGCAGGCCCGTGCCGGTGAACATGCTGGTCAGGTCATAGGTGCTCAGGACCTCCTCAAAGGCACCCTGCTTCATCATGGCCAGAGGGGTCGCGGTGGTCACCACGTCCGCGGTGGAGCCCAGCAGGGGGATGGAGCCCGCGGTGGGGTCCGCCCAGGAGGTCATGGTGCCGGCATAGCTGGCCACCAGCATGGCGCGGCCCGCCAGAGCCGGGTTCAGGAAGTTCTTACCAATGCCGCCGAAGAGCTGCTTCACCACGATGATGGAGAAGAAGTCGCCAATGACGATCATCCAGTAGTCCATCTGCACCGGGCAGACAAAGGCCAGCAGCATGCCGGTGACCACGGCGGAGAGATCGCCGATGGAGTCGGGCTTCTTCATGAGCTTGCGGTACAGCCACTCCCAAAAGACGCAGGCCACCACGGACACAGCGGTCAGCAGCAGCGCCCGGAGGCCGAAGCTGATGCACGCGAACAGCAGCGCGGGCAGCATGGCGATGATCACATCCAGCATGATGGAGCGGGTGGTCTCATGGCTCCGAATATGGGGGGAGGATGTGGCAATCAGTTTGAGATTCTTGTAATCGGTCATTTGTTTACGGCCTCCTTCTGCTCTTGTGCAGCCTTCTTAGCCTCAGCGGCGGCCTTGTCGGCGGCAGCCTTGTCCTTCACCAGCTGCTTGCCGGTCTTGAACATGTGGGTCAGATGCATCCGGGCCGGACAGACGTAGGAACAGGCGCCGCACTCCATGCAGTCCATGATGTGGGCGGCGTTCAGCTCCTCCACCATTCCCTTGGACGCATACTGATACAGGAACAGGGGCTCCAGGTGCATCGGGCAGGCGGCCACGCACTTGCCGCAGCGGATGCACTGGGGGTGCTCCACCGTCTGCTCCTCACGCTCGCAGAAAGCCAGCATGGCGCCGGTGCCCTTGCCCACGGGGACGTCGGCGGTGTACTGGGCCATGCCCATCATAGGACCGCCGGCAATGATCTTAAAGGTGCCGTCCTTCAGTCCGCCGCAGAAGTCGAACAGGAGGGAGACCGGGGTGCCGATGGGGCACTCCACGTTCTTGGGCTCCACCACGCCGGAGCCGGAGACCGTGACGATCTTCTTCACCACGGGCATGCCCTGGGTGA
>CAJFNE010000183.1 GCA_904393855.1 uncultured Oscillibacter sp.
ACCTGGGAGACCGCCGTGGGCGTCATGTTGCCCTGGCCCTGGGTGTAGCCCCGCATGCAGGCCAGCAGGCACACGCAGAACACGGCGGGGGCCAGCGCCCGGATGGCCTGGGCAGCCATGGGGTTCTCCTGGAAATCGGCCAGCCACTGGGCCCCGAAGAACATCAGGGCGGAGCCGATCAGTCCCAGGGCAAAGAACAGCCAAATGGCGGTGCGGAAGATTTTCCGCTTGGCGTTTTCCCGCCCCTGGGCGTGGGCCTGGCTGGTGAGCCGGGAGATAGCCAGGGGCAGACCCGCCGTGGAGAAGGTCAGCAGGAAGTTGTAGATCAGATACGCCGTATCAAAATACGTCTTTCCAACGGCGCTCAGGATGTTGTTCAGCGGCAGCTTGTAAACCGCGCCGATCAGCTTGACAACGACCACCGCCGCCGCCAGGATGGCGGCGCCGCCGATAAAGGACTGCTTCTTGGATGGGGTCGACATGGGCATTACCTCACAAAATCGTAGAATGCTCTCTCCTAAAACCTATGGCGCGGCCGCTCCCGCTAGACCTGCTCCAAACACGCTTTCACCAGCGCGGTGAACCGGGGCTTCGCCTCCTGGGCGGCCTCCAGCACCTCCTCGCCGGAGAGGGGCTGGTCCAGCACACCCGCCGCCATGTTGGTGCACAGGGTGAAGCCCAGCACCTGCATCCCGCAGTGGGCGGCCACGATGGTCTCCGGCACGGTGGACATGCCCACCGCGTCCGCGCCCAGTATCCGGGCCATCCGCACCTCGGCGGGGGTCTCAAACTGGGGGCCGGGGAAGTACATGTACACGCCCTCCCGCAGGGGGATGTCCAGGGACCGGGCGGCCCGGCGGGCCGCCTCCTGGAGGGCTGGTGTATAGACATGGCTCACGTCCGGGAACCGGGGGCCGAACTCCTCCAGGTTCGGGCCGCACAGGGGGCTGACACCGAAGAGCTTGATGTGGTCGGTAATCAGCATGAGGTCCCCGGCGGAAAAGGCGGTGTTCACCGCGCCGGCGGCGTTGGTCACCAGCAGCGTCTCCGCCCCCAGCAGCCGCAGCACCCGGACCGGGTAGCTGACGTCCGCGAAGGACCAGCCCTCATAGGTGTGGAGACGGCCCTGCATCACCGCAACGCGCCGTCCCGCCAGGGTGCCAAAGACGAACTGGCCCCGGTGATCCGGCACGGTGGACCGCTTCATGTGGGGTACTTCCGTATAGGGCACGATCACAGGCCGCTCCACCTCGTCCCCCAGGTCTCCCAGCCCGGAGCCCAGGATCAGCAGGATCTCCGGCTTGAAATCCCCCAGCCGCTCCGCCAGGGCGGCGGCGCTCTCCTGGTACTGCTGATAGGTGTAGAATTCCATCACAGCTTCCCTCCGCAGTTCCGGCAGAAAGCATCGCCGGGCCGGCTCTCCGCGCCGCAGGCGGGGCAGGCCTTCGCCGTCTCCCGGCCCAGCCGGCTGTTTACCTCCGCCAGCTCCGCTTTCAGGGCGTCAATCTCCTCCAGCTTGGCCTGCAGCACCTCGGAGTCCGTGGGGCTGCCGGTGTGGGTGGCGTACAGCAGCTCGCCCACCTCCGCCAGGGTGCCCTCCACCCGGCCCTCCAGCGTGGCCGCGCGGAAGCGCAGCTTGGCGGAGTCCGCCAGTTCGCCGGTCTTCCGGCCCACGGCGGAGGCAACGTTCACCGCCGCGCCGCCGGCGCGAACCGCCGCTCCATAGGCGGTGGTCAGGATCTTTCCGAAAGTCTCGTTCATCAGGATGTCCTCCTTCCCTCTCTTCAAGCAATCCGTCGTTTAATAGCTGTAGGCGCTGCCGCCGATGAATTCCCGGGCCAGGGAATTCGGGGCCACGCAGTCCTCATCCATGCTCTCAATCCGCTCAAAGCCATGGAGCACCTCAGACACCACCGCGTGCTTGCTCCTGGGCAGGTCTTGCAACAGGGGCACCACCAGGGGTTTGAGCACCGCGAATTCAAAGGCCAGGGAGGAGTCGAACATCAAATCCGCGTTCTCCTTGTAGGGGGAGATATACAGCTTCTCCCCCCGGCGGACGTTGGACCACATTTTCACCGTAAAGGCGGCGTCGCTGCCCCGGAACTTGTAGTCCCGGACAATCCGGCGGCATAGCCGCAGCCAGGGGTGCTGGAACACCACGTTCTCCTCGTCGTCCACCAGGTTGCTGCGGGCGGCGATGTACAGCTTGAAGGCGTGGGGGTTCTTGCCCACGATGATATCGTTCAGGGCGTGGATGCCCTCAAAAATAGCCATCTCGTCCGGTCCCAGCTTCAGGGGCTGGGACTGGATGTTGGAGCGCATCTGCCGGGAGAACTCGTACTTGGGGATGTGGATGGTCTCCCCCCGATCCAGCATGGCGAAGTGCCGGTTCAGCAGGTCCACGTCCAGGCAGAACGGGGACTCCAGGTCGATGTCCCCGTCCCGGTTCCGGGGAGCGGTCTCCGGGTCGATGGTGTTGAAGTAATTGTCCATGGAAATCGTGTGGGTTTGGATTCCCATTTTCTCCAGCTGCTCCTCGATCTTCATGGCGGTGGTGGTCTTGCCGGAACCGGAGGGGCCGGAGAGGAGGATGATATGGGACTCCTTCCGGCGGTCGGCAATTTTCCGGGCCGCGTCCTCCACCTTCTTGGCGAAGTCCGCGTCGCAGGCTTCGGCAAAGCCCTTGGGATCGCTGCGGACCGCGTTGTTCAGCTCTGTCAGGGAATATGCCATGGCACAAGCTCCTTTCAATCCGGAAACTGTTGTTCGTAAAAGGCAGCGAAAGCCGCCTGGTTGGCGCGCCACTTCTCGGGCCGCTGGGTGTACTCCGTGGGATACTTCGGGTTGAAGACCCGCTGAATCTCCCGGCCCGCCACCATCTTGGTGGACCCGCCGGCGCCGAAGGACAGGATGGAGCACAGCTCCGACATGATGTCGATGTTGTACCAGCACTCCGCCCCGGGACGGCTCCAGCCGATGTTCTCAAAGCTGCCGGACATGTACTTCTGGCGGTAGAGGTAGTAGGGGGCGTAGCCCCGCTCCCGCAGGGCCGGGGCCGCGTAGTCCAGCATCTGCGCCACCGTCTCCGCCCCGGGGATGGCCAGCCCCTCCGTCAGGATGCGGCTGCCCTTTTTCAGCGCCAGGGTATGGACGGTCACGTTGTCCGTTCCAAAGGCCAGGCAGCGGTCCAGGGAGCGGCGGAAGCCCTCCGCCGTGTCCTCCGGCAGCCCGGCGATCAGATCCATATTCACATGGGGGAAGCCGTAGGCCTCCGCCAGCTCCATGGCGTGCTCGATGTCCCCCGGCGTATGGCGCCGCCCGATGGCCCGGAGGACGTTCTCCTCCATGGTCTGGGGGTTCACGGAGATCCGAGTGACACCGTGGGACCGGAGCACCGCCAGCTTCTCCGCCGTGATGGTGTCCGGCCGTCCGGCCTCCACCGTCAGCTCCTCACACGCCAGGGGGTCGAAAGCCTCCTCAAAGGCCGTCAGCACCCGGTCCAGCTGGTCCGCCGTCAGTGTGGTGGGGGTGCCGCCGCCCATGTAGAAAGTCCGGCACCGGAGTCCGTGCTCCCGGGCCATGCGGCC
>CAJFNE010000184.1 GCA_904393855.1 uncultured Oscillibacter sp.
GCTGCCGCTGCCGCAGCAGCAGCAAACCAGGACAAGGAGCAGGATGATCCACAGGCAGGAGCAGTCGCCGTTTCCATTGTTAAACCACATCGTTGTCACCTCACTTTGAGATATTCTATGCGGCGGCGGCCTGCTGGGAGCCTGACCGGGAGAAAAAGAATCTGGGAGAATTCAATTTGCAGGAGAGCTTCGCCGCGTCCGGCGAAGCGGATTGGAGGATTGCATGGCAGATTACAAGAGCGGGGATACCGCCAGCTGGGATCAGGAGCAGGTGCGCCAGAGCCAGCGGGCTCGGCAGAGCGCGGGCAGCCACCAGGCGGGCGGGCAGCATCCCTCCGAACAGAAGCGGAGACGGCGGAGGCGGCGGATCAACCCGCTGCTTTACGCCGTATGTATCATCCTGGTTTCCGCGATCCTGGCGGGGGTCGGCTGGCTGCTGGCCTCGGACCTGTGCGGCTTCAACAAGGAGTACACGGAGACCACCATCGAGGTGACGGCCGACGACACGGTGGGGACCGTGGCGGACAAGCTCCATGATGCGGGGCTCATCAAGTATAAGTGGTTTTTCCGACTCTTTGCCGCCGTGGCCAACGCGGATGAGAAGATCGGCATGGGCACCTACACCCTCTCCACGGAGATGGACTACCGGGCCATGATCGTGGCCATGCAGAGCTCCGCCGGGAACATGAGCGCCGACACGGTGACCGTCACGATTCCGGAGGGCTATACCGTGCGGCAGATCATCTCCCTGCTGGCGGAGAACGGCGTCGCCACGGAGGACGCGCTGCTGGACGCTGCTCAGAACTACGACTTCGACTACGATTTCATTGACAACGACTCCACGGACATCAGCCGTCTGGAGGGCTACCTGTTCCCGGACACCTATGAATTCTACACGAACATGAGCCAGCCCGCCGGTGCCTTTGAGCGGCTGCTGGACAACTTCAACAGCAAGCTGGACGACGACCTGCTGGCCGCGGCGGAGGAGCGGGGCTATGACCTGCAGGAGATCATCACCATCGCCTCCCTGATCGAGAAAGAGACCGACGGCACCGATCACGGCAACATTGCCTCCGTCATCTACAACCGTCTGGAGGGCTCCGGTGACCGGCAGGGAACTTACGGCATGCTGCAGATCGACGCGTCGCTGCTCTATGCCCTGCCGGACCACACGGGTCCCATCACCAGCGCGGACATGGAGACGGATTCCCCCTATAACCTCTATCGGTACGAGGGCCTGCCGCCCACGCCGATCTCCAACCCCGGCCAGGCGTCCATCGACGCGGCCCTGGAGCCGGAGAACACCGATTACTACTACTATGCCCTGGGCACCGACGGCCGGCACCACTTCTTCGCCACCTACGCCGAGCACCAGGCCTTTGTGAACAGCTCGGAGTATGGCGGATAAGAAGCGAAAACCCGAGGTGCTGGCCCCCGCCGGGGACCTGGAGCGCCTGAAAATGGCGGTGCTCTACGGGGCGGACGCCGTGTACCTGGCGGGCAGTGAGTTCGGCATGCGGGCCTTTGCCGGGAACTTCACGCCGGAGGAGCTGCGGGCGGGGGTGGATTTCGCCCACAGCCGCGGCGTGCGGGTCCACTGCACCATCAACACCATGCCCCGGTGCGACGAGGCCGCCCGCCTGCCAGAGCACCTGGAGCGGCTCAATGACCTGGGGGTGGACGCCCTGATCGTGGCGGACCTGGGGGCGTTCACCCTGGCAGGGAAGTACGCCCCCAGGTGCCAGCGGCACATCTCTACCCAGGCCAGCGTCTGCAACGACGTCACAGCCCGGGCCTGGTACGACCTGGGAGCCTCCCGGGTGATCCTGGCCCGGGAGCTGAGTCTCCCGGAGATCCGGACTATCCGGGAGCGGACGCCGGCGGAGCTGGAGATCGAGGCTTTCGTCCACGGCGCCATGTGCGTCAGCTACTCGGGGCGGTGCCTTCTCTCCAACTATATGACAGGCCGGGACGCCAGCCGGGGCGCCTGCGCCCAGCCCTGCCGGTATCACTATGCCCTGGTGGAGGAGAAGCGCCCCGGGGAGTACTTTCCCATCGAGGAGGACGCGCGGGGCTCCTACATCCTGAACTCCCGGGACATGTGCATGATCGACCACCTGGACGATCTGATTTCCGTGGGCCTGGACAGCCTCAAGATCGAGGGGCGGGCGAAATCCGCCTACTACGCCGCCGTGGTCACCGCCGCCTACCGCCACTGCCTGGACGATGCTTGGGCGGGCCGGCCCGCGGACCCCATCTGGCGGGACGAGGTGGAGCATGTGAGCCACCGGCCCTATTCCACGGGGTTCTACTACGGGTATCCCGGCCAGTATTATGAGAATTCCCGGTATATCAGGGAATGGCAAGTGGTTGCACTTGTCGTAGATTGCGACGCCGCCGGAAATGCGACACTGTCCCTGCGGAACAAGTTCCGGGCCGGGGACACGGTGGAGCTAGTGGGGCCGGACCTGCGGCCTTTTGCCATGACGGCGCCGGAGATGATGGATGAGGCGGGGGAGCCCCTGGAGGAGCCCCGGACGCCTCAGATGATGTTCCAGATGCAACTGCCGCGGACGGTACCGCCCTACACGCTGGTGCGCCGCGCGGTTCACCTGTCAGCGAAATAGGAGAAAGGGGAGAGACAGCGTGCAGGCTGATATTGTGATTGTGGGCGCGGGTCCCGCCGGGATTTTTACCGCGCTGGAGATGTTGAAGAAAGGGAGCCGTCAGAAGATCGTGATGGTGGAGAAAGGGCAGCCGGTGGAGAAGCGCCACTGCCCCAAGGATGTGACCCACAAGTGCGTGAATTGCAAGCCCTACTGCCATATCACCACGGGCTTTTCCGGCGCCGGCGCCTTTTCCGACGGCAAGCTGTCCCTGAGCTATGAGGTGGGCGGCGATCTGCCCGCCCTGATCGGGGCGGAGCTGGCCCAGGAGACCATCCACTATGCCGACCAGATCTACCTGGAGTTCGGTGCGGACACCCATATCGAGGGCTTGGAGCACGAGGAGGAGCGGAAGGAGATCCGCAAGCGGGCCATCCACGCGGGATTGAAGCTGGTGGACTGCCCCATCCGCCACATGGGGACGGAGAAAGCCCAGGAGATCTATCTGGCCATTGAGCGGTATCTCCAGGAGCACGGGGTGGAGATGTACTTCGGCTATGAGTGCAGCAACCTGATCCTGGAAAACGAGGTCTGCAAGGGGGTCTCCATCTCCGACGGGAAGACCAGCCTGGAGATTTACGCCAAACACACCGTGGTGGCCACTGGCCGCCGGGGCGCGGACTGGCTGGAGAAGCTCTGCGCCGAGCACAACATCGCCCACGCCCCCGGCACCGTGGACATCGGCGTCCGGGTGGAGGTGCGCAACGAGGTCATGGAGACCGTGAACCGGGTACTCTACGAGTCCAAGCTGGTGGGCTACCCCAAGCCTTTCAAGAACAAGGTCCGCACTTTCTGCCAGAATCCCGGCGGTTTTGTCAGCCAGGAGAACTACGACAACAATCTGGCGGTGGTGAACGGCCACTCCTACAAGGATCTGAAGAGCGACAACACGAACCTCTCCATCCTCTGTTCCC
>CAJFNE010000185.1 GCA_904393855.1 uncultured Oscillibacter sp.
AACGGGGTCCCCGCGCGAGCCCAGCGAAGCGGGTCGCGTGGGGAAAGGCGGAGCAAAGGGAGTGAACGTAGTTTTCGCATAGGGGCCCCCGCCGCGCCCTGCGCGGTGGGGAGAGCCGGAGCAGCGGAGTGAGTGAGTTCTGGCCGCAGGCCGGAACGAAGGATACGGAGCTTGTGACGGCGAGGGAAACGGAGTGAGCGGACTTTGTGACGCCGCCAATGGGGGGCGCATTGCCGCCAGCAACCTGGCAATCCAGAAATGATTTATTCCAGCATCTCCAGCTCCGCCTGCCACAGCGTGGCCGACGCATCCGACGGCATCCGCCAGTCCCCCCGGGGGGAGAGGGCCACCGTGCCCACCTTGGGGCCGTCGGGGACGCAGTTCCGCTTGAACTGCTGGGAGAAGAACCGCCGGTAGAAGGTCTTCAACCACTTCAAAATGACCTCCCGGCTGTACTGCTTCCCCAGGGCGTAGACCGCCAGGCGGTAGATCTTGGCGGGGGAGAAGCCCCAGCGGATCAGGTAGTACAGGAAGAAATCATGGAGCTCATAGGGCCCCACCAGATCCTCCGTCCGCTGGCTGATCTCCCCCTGGACGGCGGGCAGCAGCTCCGGGGACACCGGGGTGTCCAGGATGTCCTCCAGCACGTCGTGGAGGGCCTCGTCCTTCTCCATGTTGTCCCGGGCCAGGTAGGCCACCAGGTGCCGCACCAGGGTCTTGGGAATGGAGCAGTTCACGGCGTAGTTGCTCATGTGGTCGCCGTTGTAGGTGCACCAGCCCAGGGCCAGCTCGCTGAGGTCCCCGGTGCCGATCACCAGGCCGCCGGTCTGGTTGGCGATATCCATGAGCACTTGGGTCCGCTCCCGGGCCTGGCCGTTTTCAAAGGTGACGTCGTGGTTCTCCATGCTCTGGCCGATGTCGGTGAAGTGGCGGCGCACCGCCTGGGAGATGTCAATAATCTTCAGTGTGGCCCCCATCCGCTCCGCCAACAGCTCCGCGTTGGACTTCGTCCGTGCGGTGGTGCCGAAGCAGGGCATGGTGACGGCAATGATGTCGCTGGCGGGCCGGTTCAGCATCCCCATGGCCAGGGCCGTGATCAGCAGGGCCAGGGTGGAGTCCAGGCCGCCGGAGAGGCCCACCACCGCAGTTCTGGCTCCCGTGTGCTCCAGCCGCTTCTTCAGCCCCAGGGATGCCACCCGCAAAATCTCCTCGCACCGCTCCGCACGGCCGGCGGCGTCCTCCGGTACGAAGGGGGAGGGGGAGACGTACCGGGTGAGCCGGGTCTCCTCCACCGGCAGGGAGAAGGAGCACCGCCAGACCTCCGGCGGCTCCTGGCTGAAGGTGAAAGTATTGGTCCGGCGGCGGTCATAGACCAGCCGATCCACGTCGATCTCGCTGACGGTGAGGCCGGTGGAGAACCGCCGCTCCGAGAGCAGCGTACCGTTCTCCGCGATCAGGTTGTGGCCGGTGAACACCACGTCGCTGGTGGACTCCCCCTCGCCGGCGTCGGCGTACACGTAGCCGCACATGAGCCGGGCGGACTGGCCCGTCACCAGGGAGCGGCGGTAGTCCGCCTTGCCCACCAGCTCATTGGAGGCGGACAGGTTCAGGATCACGGTCGCGCCCTTCCGGGCCAGCTCCACGGAGGGAGGCGCCGGGGCCCACAGGTCCTCGCAGATCTCCACGCCGATCACCAGGTTCGGCATGGTGTCGCAGGCAAAGGTCTGGTTCGTACTGAGACTCACCTGCTGTCCGCACAGCTCGATCCCGTGCTCCAAGCCCTTGCCGGAGGCAAACCACCGCTGCTCGTAGAATTCCCCGTAATTGGGCAGATAGGTCTTGGGAACCAGGCCCAAAATCTCTCCCTTTTGTATAACAGCTGCGCAATTATACAGATTGTTGTCCCATTTGTCCCACACGGGCAGACCCAGGGCCGTCACGATGTCCAGGTTCCGGGTAGCCTCTAGGATCGTCTGAAGCCCCTCCTCGGCGCCCCGGAGCAGGGTATCCTGCAGGAACAGGTCGCCGCAGGTATAGCCAGTAAGGCACAGCTCTGGCAGGACCAGGACTTTGACGCCCTGCTTCTCCGCCTCCCGCATGAGGGTAAAAATCTGCTCCGCGTTATAGCGGCAGTCCGCCACCCGGATCTTGGGGGTGCCGGCGGCCACGGAGATAAAACCGTCTCTCATCAAAAGGACCTCCTTTTGTCGTTCCTTGCAGCTATTTTACACCTTATGATGGGCCTTGACAAGGAAAGAACTTGCTTCTTTTTCCACAGTCTGCTATCATCAAATTTATATATCATTCCCGCGCCAGCGGCAGGGAAAAGGAGCCTGTATCCATGGAAACCATCTATCTGGCCGGCGGCTGCTTCTGGGGGATGGAGCGCCTGTACCGGCAGCTGCCTGGCGTGGCGGAGGTCACCCCCGGCTACGCCAATGGCGACAGCGCCGAACACGCCCACTACGCCGCCGTCTGCTCCGGCATCACCGGCTTCCGGGAGACGGTCCAGGTGGTCTATGACCCGGTAGCCGTGCCTCTGGAGCATCTGCTGTTTGCCTTCTTCGCCGTCATCGACCCGGAGACCCCGAACCGGCAGGGGATGGACTTTGGCACCCAGTACCAAACCGGCGTCTACTGGACCACGCCGGAGCAGGCAACCATTGTCCAGCGGATCTTCGCCCTGGAGGCCGCGGCCCTGGAGGAGTTCGCGGTGGAGTGCGGGCCCATCCAGTGCTTCTATCCGGCGGAGGAAGAGCACCAGCGCTACCTGGAAAAGCACCCCCGGGGCTACTGCCACATCTCCCTGACCAAGATGGCGGCCTTGGTTCGCTGTCCAGTGCTGCCCTATGACCGGCCCGCAAAAACGATTCTGCGGGAGTGGATGGAAAACGCCCGGCCATTACAGTAAGAAACAGAAAGAGGACCGCCTGAGGCGGTCCTCTTTCTGTGTGTGTTTTAGGAGGGAGAAAACGCATCGGGTTGGGAGGACCCTTTGCTGAGTATTAAGATACCCAATATTTTTTGCGGAATTATGATTTTCGTGTGAACAGTTTGTAAATGATTCCTCGAAAACCTGATTTTCCACCGCCTGTGGAAAACTTCCGTCTTTTCCGGCAGCCCTCTGCCAGCTGAAACGCGTCCTTCCTCACTTGTATTTTTGGCTCTCTGCCACCGCCAGCTGGTCACAGCGGTTGTTATATGGATTCTCCGCGTGGCCTTTGACCCAGTGGTAGCGGAGGGAGTGGATCTCCGTCAGGGTCAGCAGGCGGTCCCAGAGATCCGGATTCAGGGCGGGCTTCTTGTCGGCCTTCTTCCAGCCCCGGACCTTCCAGCCCTTGGCCCAGCCCTTTTCCAGGCCGTCGATGACATACTTGGAGTCGGACCACAGGTCCACGATGCAGGGCTCCTTCAGGAGGGAGAGGGCCTCGATGACGGCGGTGAGCTCCATCCGGTTGTTGGTGGTCTCCGCCTCGCCGCCGGAGAGCTCCCGCCGGTGCTGGCCGTACATCAAAATCGCGCCCCAGCCGCCCACCCCCCATTCTCTTTTTGTTCTTGACAAAAAGAGAACGGGCCGTGGACGGTCCAAGAGAAAAAATCGCTTGGCGCAGAACCTGCGCGTTCGCGCAGGTTTGCTTAAATACGAGGGTCTTCCGAATATATGCTGACGAAGACAGGGTAGTCTCCTACCGGCTCGCGCCGGACCGCTCAGTTTCATGGGTCTTGCGCCGCGATTGCCGGTCTGGTGGAAATTTCGGGGTGGGTGTCGAAAGGTCTGTTCTTCTTAATTCGCTTGCGCTTTGCTTGGTGGTTGATGGGGGCTGAAAACGGGCGGGTGTGGGCATCCGCCCCTACGGGAGTGATGGATGGGGCGGCAGGCGCTGTGCTGTGCCGCTGTGGGGGCGGACCTATGTGCCCGCCCATTTGCCGGATTCCCGTGATCCCCTGTAGGGGCCGACGCCCTCGTCGGCCCGCGTTGACCGCCAGGCCAGCGCCAGCGGAAAGAGGACGCAAGGGTATCCGGGCCCTCCCCGGACCCAAGGTTTCCCCAAGGGCATCGCGTTTTATCAAAGCTCCTACAAGAGAGTGCCAACCATCCCCCGCCGGCGGCCGGAGGTACGCGCT
>CAJFNE010000186.1 GCA_904393855.1 uncultured Oscillibacter sp.
GGCCGCACAGGGGCGTACCATCCAGAAGAGCGGGCAGCATGGTGCAGGCCGTCACGTCCCAGCCGATGGCGGCTACCTGATCCCCGGTGACGCCGGCGTCCGCCAGCAGGGGCGGGATCGTCCCCTCCAGCACCGCCAGGTAGTCCAGTGGGTCCTGCAAGGCCCAGCCGGGGGCCGGTTCCCGGACGCCGCCGGGATAGGCCAGCGCCCGCTGGGCCGCCACGGTTCCATCCCGGCTGTCCGCCAGCACGGCCCGGCCGGAGAGGGTGCCGAAGTCCACGCCGATCACATAGGGCGCCGGGCCGCGCCCCGCCGCCGGCCTACCTCTGTCCATAGTAGGCGTTGGCCCCGTGCTTGCGGAAGTAGTGCTTGTCCAGCAGATACTGGGGCGCCGGCGGAACCTGGGGGTCCAGCTGACGGGTCAGCAGGGCCATGCGGGCGGTCTCATCCAGGATCAGGGCGTTCTCCACCGCCTTTTTGCAGTCCGGCCCCCAGGCAAAGGGGCCGTGCTTGCAGACCAGGACGGCGGGCACCGCCGCCGGGTCGATGCCCCGCCGGCGGAAGGTCTCCCCGATCACCAGCCCGGTGTTCCGCTCATAGGCCTCCTCCACCTCCTGTGCCGTCAGGTGCCGGGTGCAGGGCACCGGGCCGTAGAAGGTGTCCGCGTGGGTGGTGCCGTAGCAGGGCAGGTCCTGCTCCGCCTGGGCCAGGGCCACGGCGTACCGGGAGTGGGTGTGCACCACGGCCCCCGCCGCCGGGAAGGCCCGGTAGAGCTCCAGATGGGTCATGAGGTCCGAGGAGGGCCGCAGCTCCCCCTCCACCACCCGGCCGTCCAGGTCCGTCACCACCATCTGCTCCGGACGCATGGAGCCGTAATCCACACCGCTGGGCTTGATGACCACATAGCGGCGGTCCGGTGTGATGGCGGAGACGTTCCCCCAGGTGAGCACCACCAGGCCGTACTCCACCAGCCGCAGGTTCGCGGCGCAGACCTCCTGTTTCAGTTCCTCCAACATGGAAACCGCCTCTCTTCCGTCTCAAAAATCTGAAAG
This sequence comes from uncultured Oscillibacter sp., assembly GCA_904393855.1. Taxonomy (GTDB): domain Bacteria; phylum Bacillota; class Clostridia; order Oscillospirales; family Oscillospiraceae; genus Oscillibacter. Next base: position 1,053 of record CAJFNE010000186.1, read on the forward strand.
CAGCCGCCCATCCCGGGCATGGCCCTGCTGTTCAAAAGAGGGCGGCCGGAGATCCGGCCGCCCTCCTCACTATGGGTTCCTGATGAAATTTCTGAAAATCAGCCGTTGATCTCAGCCCACAGCTGGTTCCAGTGCTCCAGGATGGCGTCCTTGTTCTCCGTCAGATACTCCACATCACGGTCCACCCAGGTGATCTCGTCAGAGGCGGGCAGCCAGGCATCCTCGGGAACGGTATAGCCGGCGTTGGTGTAACGCAGGGTGCCGCCCTGATAGGCAGCCAGAGCGGTCTGGCCCTCAGCGGAGCAGATGAAGTCGATCATGGCCTTGGCGTTCTCCGGGTTGGGGCCGCCCTTGATCAGCGCGCAGCCGAACACGGTGGCGGAGGTGCCGTCCGTGGGATACTGCAGGCGGATGTTGGTTGCGCCGTCCTTCAGCAGGTTCACAGCGCCGTCCTCATAGGTCAGGCCCACCACATACTCGCCGGCCTGGGTGTTCTTGAACACGCCGGAGGAGGAGCCCAGAACCACCAGGTTGGGCATCAGCTGCTCGATGTAAGCCCAAGCCTCATCAGAGTCCGTGCCGAACACGGCCATGATGTTGGACAGGTTGTTCCACGCGGAGGAAGAGCTGTTGGGGTCGGCAGTGGCGATCTTGCCCTTCAGAGCGGGATCCAGCAGATCCTCGTAGGACTGGATGTTCAGGCCCAGCTCAGCCTCCAGATCCTCGTTCACGCAGAACACCACGGTGGACAGGTGGTCCATGGAGTACAGGCCGTTGGTGGACTGGAAGCCTTCGGCATTCTCGGCGTCATGCTCAGAGACCCAGGCCTCGAAGATCTCGGCATAGGCGTCGCCGTCGGAGTCGGCCATGCCGCCCCAGACCAGGTCGCCCTGGGGGTTACCCTTCTCGCCGTCGATCCGGGTGGTCAGCTCACCGGCAGAACCGTTGGTCACAACCACCTCGATGTTGGGATACACCTCGTTGAAGCAGGTGATCAGCGCCTCCAGGTCAGCCTCGGTCATGGAGGAGTACAGCTGCACCTCGCCCTCATAATCCTCCGGAGCCTTCTCACCGGTGGTCTCCGTGTCGCCGGTGGTGCCCTCATCCGTTTGCTCTCCGGTGTCGCCGCCGCAGGCAGCCAAAGAGAGAGCCATGACGAGAGACAGCAACAATGCAAGCAGTTTCTTCATAGTTTTTCTCCTTTTCATCATGTGATTTATACTTTATTGCGGCATACGCCGCAAGAAAGCCACGGGGAGCCCTTACAGCTTCAGATCCTCGGATTTACTGATCTTGAGATACAGCAGCAGGGAGATGGTGGTCACCACCGTCAGCACGGTGGCAAAGGCCGCCGCCATACCGTCATTGCCCCGGAGGATCGCCAGGTAGGTGGACATGGTCAGGGTGATACTGCGGTTGCTGTAGAGGATGATGGAGGAGGACATCTCCGTCACGATGGCCACCCAGCTGAGGATCGCGCCGGACAGGATGCCGTTGCCCATCATGGGAATGGTGATCTGGATGAACGTCTTGAGCTTGGACGCGCCCAGGCTGATGGCCGCCTCCTCAATGCTGATGGAGATCTGCATCAGTGTGGCCGTGGCCGAGCGGATGGTGTAAGGCAGACGCCGGATCACGAAGGAGATCACCATGATGGTGAAGGTACCGGTCAGCGCCAGGGGCTCACTGTCGAATGCCAGCAGCAGGCCCAGGCCCACCACGGCGCCCGGCATGATGTAGGGCAGCATAGAGATGGTGTCGATGGCGTTGTTCAGCACGCTGGAGCGGCGGACCACCAGGTAAGCGATCAACACCGCCACCACCACAATGATCGCCAGGGCCAGGATGCCCATCAGCGCCGTGTTCTGAATCGAGCGGCCCAGCAGCTTTCCGGCTGCCTGCCGGTAGTTTTCAATGCCGTACCCCTCCTGCCGGATGGCGCCCTTGTAGTTGCAGAAGGACAGATAGATGATGTACAGCTGGGGCAGGAAGGCCACCGCCACCAGAATGTAGCAGTAGGCATGCATCAGGAAGCCGGAGATGCCCCGGCACTCCTTCTTCTCAACCGGATGCAGGGCGTTCATGGAGAACTTGAACTTGCTGGTTCCCCACTTCTGCAGGAAGAAGATCACCGCCGTGATCAGCACTGCGATCACGGCCAGGGAGGCCGCGAAGTTCCGGTCCACGCCGCCCTCTCCCAGGTATGCGTTGTAGATCATCACCGGGAACGTGGGGAAGCCCTCGCCCATCACCATGGGAGTGCCGAAATCAGCGAAGGCCTGCATGAACACCATCAGGGCCGCCGCCAGGATCGTGGGCATGGACAGGGCCAGCACCACCTTGAACAGCCGGCGCACGCCGGTGCAGCCCATGTTGGCGGAGGCCTCCATCAGCGTGTTGTCGATGTTTTTGAACGCGCCGTTCATATAGATGAACACCAGGAGCATAGCCTCCAGGAAATTGGTGATGACGCCGTTGCGGCCCATCAGCAGAATCCAGGAGTAGGCACCGATGAAGGGAGCGGACATACTACACAGCACGGACAGCACGAACAGCAGCTTCGCGCCCTTGAGCTTATAGAAAGAGTAGAAGTACGCGATGGGGATGCCCAGCAGCAGTGAGATCACGGTGGTGCACACCGTCACCTTCATGCTGTTGCCGATGGGCTTGAGATAGTACCCATCCACATACGTGAAGAACCGCTCAAAATTCTCCAGGGAGAAGACACCCTCGGAGTTGAAGACCGACTGTTTCAGAAGTCCCAGCAGGGGATACACCAGAAACAGCAGGAACAGGGCCAGCAGAGCGATGGACATCAGGGTCCATACCTCGAATTTTTTCTTCGATGTGGTCATGGCAATCCCTCCCACCGTCAGACGCCGGGAAAGTCGTTGCAGATGCCGGTGAGGATGTTGGCGGCCCCGTCAGCCGTAAAGACATTGACCTTGTCGGTGTTCATCGTGAGCCGGATTTGGGTACCGGGCTCGATGGTGGAGTCGATGGAGGACTCCTGAATGATCTCCACCTCTTCACCGGATTCCAGATGGACGAAGTAATGAGTGTTCAGGCCCAGGAAGACGCAGTCGTCCACCGTGGCGGAGATGCCGTTGGAATCGGCGTTCCGGTCCAGCAGGAACTCCTCGGGCCGGACAGAGAGGATGACCTCCTGGTCCTTCTGATACTCCGGCAGGATGTTGGTGAACTCCGCCTTGTAGCCGCTCTTGGTGACCACATAGGTGCGTCCGTCCTCCACCACCAGGCGCTCGCCCTTCATGACGTTGGAGCGGCCGATGAAAGTGGACACGAAGAGGTTGGCGGGCCGCTGATAGATGTTCTTGGGGGTGCCCACATGCTGGATCACGCCGGCGTTCATGACGGCAATCCGGTCGGAGACGGCCATGGCCTCCTCCTGGTCGTGGGTGACGTACACCGTGGTGATACCCACGCTGTGCTGGATGTTCTTGATGACGGCGCGCATCTCCACCCGGAGCTTGGCGTCCAGGTTGGACAGCGGCTCGTCAAAGAGCAGCACGTCCGGCTCGATGCAAAGAGCGCGGGCCAGGGCCACACGCTGCTGCTGGCCGCCGGAGAGGCGCTCCGGCAGGCGGTCGGCATACTCGTCCACGTGCATCAGCTTCATGAACTTGTCCGTCTGCTCGGCGATCTTGTCCTTGGGCAGCTTCTTGTTCTTCAGGCCGAACTCCACGTTCTTGCGGACGGTCATGTGGGGGAAGATGGCGTAGTTCTGGAACACCATGCCGATGTTGCGCTTGGCCGGGTCCAGGTCGTTGATCCGGCGGTCGCTGAAGTAGAAGTCGCCGCCCTCAATGCTGTTGAAGCCGGCAATCATCCGCAGCAGGGTCGTCTTGCCGCAGCCGGAGGGGCCCAGCAGGGTGAAGAACTCCCCCTTTTTGATCTCCAGACTCAGGTCCGGAATGATGACGTTGTCCCCGTACTTCTTCAGGGCATGTCTGATGGAAATGTTGTCGCTCACTGGCTCTCGCTCCCTTTCTCTGGTATCACCAAAGCCCCTCCGCGCCTATGCGGAGCCGGGCTGCTTTACGAATGGAATCCAAATCCCGCCTCTGTCCCCCGGATCATGCGCCGGATGCGCATGAGGGTCAGCCGGTTGCGCACCAGGGGCGAGTACTCCAAGAGAACGTCCCGCTTCTCCTCCGGTACGCCGATATCCTCCAGGGTGTGCTTGGCGCCCAGGGCCCGGAGCCGGCTCTCGATCTCC
>CAJFNE010000187.1 GCA_904393855.1 uncultured Oscillibacter sp.
CGCGCTCTGCGCGGACCGACCCGCCGAAGCGTTTTTTTCTCTTGGACCGGGCGCGGCCCGTTCTCTTTTTGGCAAGACCAAAAAGAGAATGGGGGGCGCATTGCCGCCAGCAACCTGGCATCCCCCGTCCGATGGGATGCCTAAGGGTCCTCCCGCCACAGGGGCATACTCATACACCGGGGCCCGCCCCGTCCCCGGGACAGCTCCGCGCTGGGGATCGTCCGGATCTTGATCCCCGCCTCCTCCAGGGAGCGGTTGGTCACGTAGTTCCGGGAGTACACCACCACCTCCCCGGGGCCGATGGCCAGGGTGTTGGAGCCGTCGCTCCACTGCTCCCGGGCGGCGTCGATCTCGCTGCCCTGGCCGCAGGGGATCAGGGTCACGCGGTCCAGGTTCAGGTGCTCCTTCAGGATGTCCTCCAGCCGGCCGTCCTCCTGGTGGATCTTCATGCGCCGGTTCTCGTCCAGCTCCATGACGAACACGGTGATCTGCCCCAGGATGTTGGGATGGACGGTGAACTTGTCCCGGTCCACCATGGTGAACACCGTGTCCAGGTGCATGAAGGAGCGGGTCTTGGGGATATTGAAGGCCAGGAGCTTCCGGAACGTCTTGCTCTGGGAGAGGACCGTCTCGGCCAGCTGATCAATGGAGTCCTCGTGGGTCCGCTGGGAGATGCCCACCGCCAGTACCTGGGGGCTGAGCACCAGGATGTCGCCGCCCTCCAGGGAGGAGGTCTCGCCCCGGTCGTACCAGCGGGGGGCGTTCCGGTAGTCCGGGTGGTGCTCGAAGATGAACTTGCCGAAGAGGGTCTCCCGGTTCCGGGTGGCGGTGTGCATCTTGTGGATGGAGACGCCGGTGCCGATGGTGGCAAAGGGGTCCCGGGTGAAATACAGGTTGGGCATGGGGTCCACGGCGAAGGGATAGCCGTCTTCGGCGGCGGAGAGGTAGTCCCCCAGCTTCCCGCCCCCCACGGACCGCAGCTGCTCCTTGCGGACGCCGGCCATCATGGTGGACACCAGCTCCTTGTCCGGGAGGTCTCCCAGGTAGTCCGCCAGCAGCCCCCGGGTCCGGTCGTCTGTCACGCCGGACTCGTTCAAAAACTGGCGGAGCAGGTCCTGCCGCACCTCTGGCGAGGTCAGGGACTCCACTACCAGGTCGGTGAGGTACACCACCTCCACCCCCTGGGACCGCAGGCAGTCGGCAAAGGCGTCGTGCTCCCGCTGGGCCTCCCGCAGGTAGGGGATGTCATCGAACAGCAGCCGCTCCAGGTACTCGGGCATGAGGTTCTCCAGCTCCGCGCCGGGGCGGTGGAGCATGACTTTCTTCAGCCGCCCGATCTCGGAGGTATTATGGATTCCAGTTTCCAAATGGGCTCACTCCTTTCGGGAATCAATCCGAAACCTAGGGTCTCTGGAATTTTGATTTTCATACATGGAAAGGGGAGATTTCTGAAAAGTCTTGGGGAGAGAGGCGGCCGCATGGGACGGGGACGCGGCGATGACCGCGCTCCCCGCCGGGAGAACGAGAGAGACAGGCCCCTGACGACGGCCTGTCTCTCGTTCTCGATCTTTTCTTGTCTTATCTTTTCTTATCTTATCTTGTCTTGTCTTATATCGCACGACGGTGGAAATGGTGCTCTGTTGTACGGGGACGTGCAAGATTTCCGCCGTGGGACCGACTCCATAGAGACATCCGCCGGGAGGCGGAGGGAGAGGAGCGATGGGACGATGGGCAGGAGCGTGGGCATCATGCTGTACTTTGACAACTTTCACCGGGTGGAGGACCTGCCGGACGACCAGCTGGGGCTGCTGTTCCGGGCGCTGATGGACTGCGGCCAGGCGGAGCTCCAGGGCCGGGACGGCATCGCCGGCTTTGAGGAGCGCTACCCCGGCCTGGGGGAGCGGGCCCAGATGGCGTTCCTCTTCATGGCGGACAACATCCGGCGGGACGCCGACACCTACCACGCCAAAAGCGCCAACCTCCGGGCCGCCGCCCGCCTCCGGGAGGAGCGGAAGCGGGCCGCCAGGTCCCCGGAGCGCCCGGAGGCCCCCCGGAAGCCGGAGGACGGGGAGCCCTCCGTCCCCGCCCCCGCCGCCATCCGGGAAAAGCTGGAGGAGCTGACGCGGGGGATGCGGATGGAGCGAGGAGAGTGTGAAGATAGGAGATAGGAGTTTTGGTGTCCGGCTCCGCCGGACGGATCAGATGCGTTCCGCCGCAGGCGGAACGCATGCAATCTTCCACCGTTCCCTGCAGAACAAAAAGAGACAGGAGCCGGCCCCCCAGCTCCTATCTCCTATCTCTTAACTCCTATCTCAACTTAGAGCCGCGTGATCACCGGGATCACCATGGGGCTTCTCCGGGTGGTCTTGAAGAGGTAGCTGCTGATAGCGGACTTCACGGCCCCCCGCAGCTCCCCGTCGTCCCGGGCCCGCTTGTGGGAGACGGACTCCGCCGCCTCCAGGGCCACGCCCTGCAGCTCCTTCATGAGGTCCCCGGACTCCTTCACGTAGATGAAGCCCCGGGTGACGATCTCCGGCGGGCTCAGCAGCCCGCCGCCGTGGGCGGAGACAGGGAGCACCACGACCACCATGCCGTCCTCCGCCAGGCGGCGGCGGTCCCGCATGACCACGGTGCCCACGTCGCCCACGCCGTTGCCGTCCACGTACACCTCGCCGGCGGGCACGGTGCCGCCGATCTTCAGGGTCTTGCCGGTGATCTCAATGACGGAGCCGTTGTCGGCGATGGCGATGTTGTTCCGGGGCATGCCCATGTCCTGGGCCACCTGGGAGTGGATCTGCAGCATCCGCTGCTCCCCGTGAAGGGGGATGAAGAAGCGGGGCTTCGTGAGGGCGTGGATGATCTTCAGCTCCTCCTGGCAGGCGTGGCCGGACACGTGGAGCATGTCCGCCCGGTTGTAGACCACCTTCACGCCCTTGCGGAACAGCTCGTTGATGACCCGGCCCACGGTGACCTCGTTGCCGGGGATGGCGCTGGCGGAGATGATGACCTTGTCCCCGGCCCCCAGCTCCACCTGCTTGTGTTGGGAGAAGGCCATGCGGTACAGGGCGCTCATCTCCTCGCCCTGGCTGCCGGTGGTGACGATGACCTGCTTGTTTTTCGGCAGGCCCTTGATCTTGTTGATGTCCATGAGGGTGTTCTTGGGCACCTTCATGTAGCCCAGCTCCGTGGAGACCTTCATCATGTTCTCCATGCTGCGGCCGGTGACGGCCACCTTCCGCCCGCACTGGGCGGCGGCGTCCAGCACCTGCTGGATGCGGTGGACGTTGGAGGCGAAGGTGGTGACGATGATCCGGTCCTCGCAGTTCTGGAACTGCCGCATGAAAGTGGCGCCCACCGTCTTTTCCGAGGGGGTGTAGCCGGGCCGCTCCACATTGGTGGAGTCTGCGCACAGGGCCAGGACCCCGTCCCGCCCCAGCTCGCCCAGGCGGGCCAGGTCGATCACCTCCCCGTCGATGGG
>CAJFNE010000188.1 GCA_904393855.1 uncultured Oscillibacter sp.
CGACGCCGGGGGCGAGAGCGCCCAGCACGGCGGGGCGGAGGGGGACCCCCTCTATACCTACGTCTACTGGCAGGCGCCCACCGTCCACGCCGGGGAGACGGAGCCTGCGGGGGAGTACCTGGAGGTGTTCCGGCTCCAGGTGCGGGAGGACAGCAACACCGTCACCACGGAGGTTCTGTCGGACACCCTGGAGGGCATCGGGGAGACCATCGGCGTGGAGGGCATGGACGGCTGGCTGACCTTCTCGGCGGAGGTCTCCCAGGAGACGGCGGACGCCCTGCGGAATCCGGCGGCCCTGGCGGGGGAGGCCTGAAAAAAATCTTGCATTTTGCAGGAGAGCGCGTATAATATTCCTAGACAAGTGCATAGCGCGGGGAGCTTGTGAGACAGGCTGAGAGAAAGGTGTGACCTTTGACCCATAAACCTGATTTGGATAATGCCAACGGAGGGACGCCTGAGAATGGATTTTGAGGGAGCTGCCACATTGGCGGCTCCCTTTTGCAGTATTGAAAGGAGGGGATGCGGATGGTGAAGATCAACGGCGCGGAAACCGACGCCGCCGGGCAGACCGTGGCGGCGTATCTGGCCTCCGCCGGCTACGACCCGCTGCGGGTGGCCGTGGAGCGGAACGGGGACATCGTCCCCAAAGCCCAGTACGGCGAGACTGTGCTGGCGGATGGCGACAGCGTGGAGGTGGTCAGCTTTGTGGGCGGCGGCTGAGGAGCGGATGCCCAGCCGGGAGGAGCTTCGGGCGGCGCTGGAGGCCCGTCACGGGGCGGACTGGCAGCGGCGGGCCGCCGCCGCGGAGGTGGCCGTCTGCGGCCTGGGGGGCCTGGGGTCCCACATCGCCGGGGCCCTGGCCCGGGCCGGGGTCGGAAAGCTGCGGCTCATCGACTTCGACCGGGTGGACGTGACGAACCTCCACCGCCAGCAGTACAAGGCCTGCCAGGTGGGGCGGTACAAGACGGACGCCCTGCGGGAGAACCTCCGGGAGATCGCCCCCTATGTGGAGGTGGAGACCCATACCGCCCGGATCACGGCGGAGAACCTGGAGGAGCTGCTCCGGGGCGCGCCCATCGTCTGCGAGGCCTTCGACAGTGCCGAGGCCAAGGCGATGCTGACGGACGGCGTGCTGACCCGGCTGCCGGGCGCGACGCTGGTGGCCGCCTCCGGCATGGCGGGGCTGGGCTCCGCCAACAGAATCCGGACCCGGAAAATCACGGACCGCTTCTACCTCTGCGGGGACGGCGTCAGCGGCGTGGGGGAGATCGACGGGCTCTACGTCAGCCGAGTGATGCTCTGCGCGGCCCACCAGGCCCACATGGTGCTCCGGCTGATCGCGGGAGAGCGGGACGTTTGAGTGACAATCTATCATCATAAAGAAAAGGAAGGAATTATTGTGAGCAAAACGGAACAGGACCAGCTGGTCATTGGGGGACATGCCTTTCACTCCCGGTTCATTCTGGGGTCCGGCAAGTACTCCCTGAACCTGATTGAGGCGGCGGTGCGGGACGCCGGTGCGGAGATCATCACCCTGGCGGTGCGCCGAGCCAACACGAAGGACCAGGAGAACATCCTGGACTACATCCCCCAGGGTGTCACGCTGCTGCCCAACACCTCCGGCGCCCGGAACGCCGAGGAGGCGGTGCGGATCGCCCACCTGGCCCGGGAGCTGGGCTGCGGGGACTTCGTCAAGATCGAGATCATGCGGGACTCCAAGTACCTGCTGCCCGACAACCAGGAGACCGTGAAGGCCACGGAGATCCTGGCCAAGGAGGGGTACGTGGTAATGCCCTACATGTACCCGGACCTGAACACGGCCCGGGACCTGGTCAGCGCCGGCGCGGCGGCGGTGATGCCCCTGGCGGCCCCCATCGGCTCCAACAAGGGCCTGGCCACCCGGGACTTCATTCAGATTCTCATTGACGAGATCGAGCTGCCCATCATTGTGGACGCGGGGATCGGCAAGCCCTCCCAGGCCTGCGAGGCCATGGAGATGGGCGCCGCCGCCATCATGGCCAACACCGCCCTGGCCACCGCCGGAGACCTGACCAGGATGGCCACCGCCTTCCGTCTGGCCATCGAGGCGGGGCGGAACGCGTACCTCTCCGGTCTGGGCCGGGTGCTGACCCGGGGCGCCGCCGCGTCGGACCCCCTGACCGGATTCCTGCGGGACTGAGGAGGCGGGACCATGGAAAACCAGTTCTATGTGGACTCCGAGTTCCTCTCCCCGGAGGCCCTGGCCAAGAAGCACCAGCTGGAGAACGACCCCTCCTCCCGGAAGAGCCACATGGAGTATCTGCCGGGCATGGAGCAGATCCACTCAGACATCTGCGAGAAGGTCATGAGCCAGGTGCGGGACTATGACCCCAGCCGGTACACCGCCCGGGACGTCCAGGCGGCGCTGGAGCACGAGACCTGCACCCTGGAGGATTTCAAGGCCCTGCTGTCCCCGGCGGCGGAGCCCTTCCTGGAGCGGATGGCGGAGAAGGCCAGCGTGGAGACCAAGAAGCACTTCGGCAACACGGTGTACCTCTTCACGCCCCTCTACATCGCCAACTACTGCGAGAACTACTGCGTCTACTGCGGCTTCAACTGCTACAACCACATCAAGCGGATGAAGCTGACCCGCGAGCAGATCGAGCACGAGATGAAGATCATCGCCGACTCCGGCATGGAGGAGATTTTGATCCTCACCGGCGAGAGCCGGGGCATGAGCAGCGTGGAGTACATCGGGGAGGCCTGCAAGCTGGCCCGGAAGTACTTCCGCATGGTGGGCCTGGAGATCTACCCCGTCAACACCGATGAGTACCGGTATCTCCACGAGTGCGGCGCGGACTACGTGACGGTGTTCCAGGAGACCTACGACGCCGACAAGTACGAGACGCTGCACCTCATGGGCCACAAGCGGGTGTGGCCCTATCGCTTCGACGCCCAGGAGCGGGCCCTCATGGGCGGCATGCGGGGCGTGGCCTTCTCCGCGCTGCTGGGCCTCTCGGACTTTCGGAAGGACGCCCTGGCCAGCGCCCTGCACGTGTACTACCTCCAGCGCAAGTACCCCCAGGCGGAGATGTCCCTCTCCTGCCCCCGGCTGCGGCCCATCATCAACAACGACAAGATCAACCCTCTGGACGTCCATGAGCGGCAGCTGTGCCAGGTGCTGTGTGCCTACCGGCTGTTCCTGCCCTTCGTGGGGATCACCGTGTCCTCCCGGGAGAGCGCCCAGTTCCGCAACGGCATCGTGAAGATCTGTGCCACCAAGGTGTCCGCCGGCGTCTCCACCGGCATCGGGGACCATGAGAGCAAGTACACCGGCCAGGACACCGGCGGGGCCGAGGGGGACGAGCAGTTCGAGATCGACGACGCCCGCAGCCTCTCCGCCATGTATCAGGACATGACCGGCGAGGGCCTGCAGCCGGTGCTGAACGACTACCTG
>CAJFNE010000189.1 GCA_904393855.1 uncultured Oscillibacter sp.
GGGTACATGGATTGATTGAAACTGCATACATCTACCAAAGAGACGGTTTGCCGAACGCGGCAAACCGTCTCTTTTTCTCTCAACATTCCCAAAGTGAGGAGATAGAAGATAGGAGCGGATGGGTTCCATCTGCTGCGGAACGATTTGAAATCGTCCGACTTTGCCGGACATCTAAACTTCTATCTCCAATCTCCGAACTTCTATCTCTCATGAATTTCTGATTGAAAAGGAGTGTGTTTTCATTGAAGCATCCTATTTTCACCGGCTCCGGCGTGGCCATCGTCACGCCCTTTCACCATGAGAGTGTGGACCTCCCTGCCCTGGGAAGGCTCCTGAATTTCCAGCTGGAACACGGAACGGACGCTATCATCGTCTGCGGCACCACCGGAGAGGCCAGCACCATGACCTACCGGGAGCGGATGCGGGCCATCGAGTTCTGCGTGGAGCAGGTGGACGGCCGGGTGCCGGTGATTGCCGGCAGCGGCTCCAACAACACGGAGGCGGCCCTGGCCCTGTCCAAGGACGCGGAGCTGGTGGGAGCGGACGGCCTACTGGTGGTGACCCCCTACTACAACAAGGCCAGCCAGCCGGGGCTGATCCGGCACTACGCCTGCATCGCCGACGCGGTGAACATCCCTCTGATCCTCTACAACGTCCCCTCCCGCACCGGGGTCAACATTGCCCCGGAGACCTACGCGGAGCTGGCGAAGCACCCCAATATCAACGGCGTCAAGGAGGCCAGCGGCAACCTCGGCAATCTCCAGCGGACCCGAAACCTCTGCACCGGGGATTTCTCCATCTGGTCCGGCAACGACGACGAAACGGTGCCCATCTGCGCCCTGGGCGGCGTGGGCGTGATCTCCGTGGCGGCCAACATCCTCCCGGCGGAGATGCACGCCCTGGTGCAGCTCTGCCTGGACAACGATTTTGCCGCCGCCGGGAAATTGCAGCTGTATTTAAAGGATCTCTGTGACGCGCTGTTCTGCGAGGTGAACCCCATCCCCGTCAAAACGGCCATGAACCTGCTGGGGATGGAAGCCGGCTCCCTGCGGCTGCCTCTGTATGAGCCCACCGAGACCCAGACCGCCCGCATCCGGGAGACGCTGATCCAATACGGCTTGCTGCAGGAGGCGTAAAAGAGCCGCCCGGAGTATCTCCGGGCGGTCTTTTCTGTATGTTCATGCGGTCTGGAGCGCCGTCATCGTCTCCGCGTAGTGCTGCAAATTCCACGCCAGGGACTTTCCCGCGTCATAGGGACAGGACTCGTCCCAGAGGATGCCCAGTTCGCTCTCCTGGAAATCCGCGCCGCTGCCGCCAGTGCGGTAGGTTCCGCCGTCCGTGGACAGCAGCAGCGTGCTCTGGTCCAAATAGCCGTGGATGTCCTCCAGGAACGCCGCGATGGCGGCGGCGTCAAACCCCTGGTGCAGGGGACTGCCGAAGTTGATGTCGAACTCCACGCGGTTCTCCCGCAGGACCTGCTCCTCCCCGCTTTTGCTCAGGGAGAAAATCTCATAGGCGTAGGTGCAGAACCCCTGGCCCATGTAAGGATTATACCGCAGCAGGCAGTCCTGGCCGTCCAGCTCCAGAGCGAAGAGGGACGTCCAGCCCATATGGGCCTCGGCGGCGATCTGGCTCCACAGCAGTTCTCCGTCCGCTGTGGCCACCCGCAGCTCATACCAGGCGGTCCGCTCCCCCTCCGGCTCCCAGAGGGTGACGGCCTCCGTGGTCTCTGGCACGCCGTCGTGGTCAAAGTCGTAGCCCGCAGAGAGGACTTCCGCGGTCTCCTCCAGCACGAAGCCGGAGAGGACCCCATCCTCCTGCACTTGCAGGGAGCAGCGGTAGGTTCCCTGCGCCTCCCCGTCGCCCCGGCCCAGGGTGACCGTCAGGGTGTTATCCTCCAACCACTTTGCCCAGTCCTCCGGGAAAAAGACGTATTCCGGGATGGGGCTTCCATCCGGCAGGGTGAAGTCCCAGTCCGTCCAGGTGTCCGTGTCCACCACCGTCAGCCCGCTTTGGGTCCGGCCGCTGTACGCCAGGGCCAGAAAGCGGCCATCTGGGGACCAGGAGGCCCGCTGGGTCAGCCAGCCCTGCTCCTGCCACAGGATTTCGCCGGTCTCCGTATCTACAATTTGCAGGCTCTCCGGCACCACGTATCCGCTGACATAGGTCTCGATCTTCCCCACTGTCCGAATCCGGAACTGCCCACTGGGGGACAGTCCCTCTCCCTCCAGCTCCGCCGCCGGCGCGGCTGCCAGCAGCTCCTCATAGGCCGCGAACGGGTCCTCCGCCGCTTTCGGATGGTCTGACAGCAGGGAAATCCCGCCGATTCCCACCCCAGTCACCGCCAAAATCACCAATCCGCCCAGAATCTGCTGCTTCTCCATAAAACACCACCCCGCAAGCTGTCATGACAACAGTTTACAAGGTGGCGCATTTTTATGTCAACTACAATCCGGTAACAAATTCCGCGTCTTAAACGGCAGCCTCCGCCCGCCGGCTCTCCAGGTACTCCTCATAGGTGCCCAGCTTGTCGGAGAGCTTGCCGTCATGGAACTCCATGATGCGATTGGCGATGGTCTGAACGAACTCGTGGTCGTGGCTGGCGAAGAGCACCACGCCCTTAAAGTCGATGAGGCCGTTGTTGACGGCGGTGATGGACTCCAGGTCCAGGTGGTTGGTGGGCTGGTCCAGCACCAGCACGTTGGACCCGAACAGCATCATCCGGGACAGCATGCACCGCACTTTCTCGCCACCGGAGAGGACCTTCACCGGCTTGAACACGTCGTCGCCGGAGAACAGCATCCGCCCCAGGAAAGACCGCTTGAAGGACTCCGTGTTCTCCTCCGCGTTGTCCGCCGTATACTGGCCCAGCCAGTCCAGCAGGTTCAGGTCGCAGTCGTTGAAGAAGGCGGAGTTGTCCAGGGGGAAGTAGCTGGTGGTGATGGTGGTGCCCCACTTGTAGCTGCCCGCGTCCGGCTCCAGTTCCCCCATGATGATCTTGAAGAGGGTGGTCTTGGCGATCTCGTCCTCCCCCACGAAAGCGATCTTCTCGCCCCGATTCACCCGGAAGGACACGTTGTCCAGCACCTTCCGGCCGTCCACGGTTTTCGTGAGGCCCTCCACCGCCAGGATCTCCTTGCCCGGCTCCCGGTCCATCTTGAAGCCCACGAAGGGATACCGCCGGGAGGAGGCGGGCATCTCCTCCACT
>CAJFNE010000190.1 GCA_904393855.1 uncultured Oscillibacter sp.
CACCTCCACGTGCTTCCGGGAGGCAATCTCCGGCACCACGCCGCCATACAGGGCGTGCAGGTCCGCCTGGGAGGCAATCACGTCGGACAGGACATGCCGTCCATCCTCCACCACGCCCACGGCGGTCTCGTCGCAGGAGGATTCAAAAGCCAAAATTTTCATTTGTCTCTCCCTCCCGCCCGCTTACTGCTCCCAGGCCACCTGCCTCCCCGGCGCCGCATGGGGGTCCCGGGGAATCTTCACGTACTTCTGGTACTTCTCCGGCGTGAAAACTCTCTGGTACACATACTGATGCTCCGCCATCAGCTCCCCGTCCGCCACCGGACGGTTGGCCAAATACAGCGTCTGATAGTGAACGCCGAAGATCTCCGTGTCATATCCGGCCACCCGCAGGCCGTTCCGGGTGTAAAAGCCCAGACGCCGCTCCGCCATGGCCGGGTCCGGCGCGTGGACGGGGGCCTCCACCTCGCCGAAGAACACCGTTTCCGGCTCGGTTTCCAGCAGACTCCGCAGGATCATGGCTCCGATGCCGCCGTTGCGGGCGTCGGAGGCCACACACAGGTGGTCCAGCAGCGCCCAGCCGGGATGACCCAGCCAGAGGAAAGCCTCCCCCACGATCTGCTCGCCGTCAAATAGGCAGTAAGGGGCATACAGCCCCTCCCGCCACATTCGCTCCATGGCGGCCAGGGACTTCAGTTCCGCCGCCGGAAAGGCGGCTTTCAGATCCCGCTGATAGACTATGCGCAGCTGCTCATGAGTTGGTATCCGTAATTCCATCGGTAAACTCCTTTGTCATAATGATGGCATCCTCCCGGGGATGCTCGTAGTAATTCTTCCGCCGGCCCGCCTCCCGGAAGCCCCGGCTTCCGTAGAGGGCAATGGCGTCATAATTGGACGCCCGGACCTCCAGGGTCAAAAACGCCAGGTGGTTCCCCTGGGCAAAGTCCAGGAAGACCTGCAGCAGCTTCCCGGCGATCCCCTGCCGGCGGCAGTCCGGCCGCACCGCCACGTTGGTGATAGAACCCTCGTCCAGGATCACCTGCAGCCCGGCGTAGCCCACCACGTTGTCCCCGTCGTCCAAAGCCACCAGGAAAGCGGAGAGTGCGTTCTCCAGCTCCTCCGCCAGCATGTTCCGGGACCAGGGGGTGGAGAAGCAGATCCGCTCCAGCTCCGCCACCTGGTCCAGGTGGTCGGCGTTCATAGGCACAATGCGCACATGCATCTTCCCTTCCATTATGCGTCCTCCTCTTTCATTTTCCGCTGAATCGCCGCCTCAGGCTCGGGGAGCGGCTGCTCCTCCCGTCCGGCCGCCCCGCCGTACAGGGCCACGCCCAGGATCACCACCGTGCCGCCGACAATCACCAGAGGCGCGGGCCGCTCCCGGAACAGCAGCAGACCCCACACGGAGGCGAACACCGGCTCCAGCAGCTTCGCCGTGGAGACAAAGGATGCCGGCAGATACTTCAGTCCCCAGCTGAACACACTGTGTCCCAGCAGCGTGCAGAACACCGCCATCCCCAGTGCCGTCAGCAGGTTCATCGGGCCGTAGCCCGTCAGCTGCAGGCCAGTGGCCAGGGACAGCACCAGCACGGTCCCCGCCGCCGACAGATAGACAAAATAGGTATACACCGTGGTGGAGATGCCGCCCCGGCGGCAGACCGTCCCCACCAGGGTGTAGGCGGCGCACAGCATGGCTCCCGCCAGGGCCAGCAGGTTCCCCAGCGGCGACCCGCCGCCGCTCAGGTCCGCCATGGCCACGATGACGCTGCCCGCAAAGGCGATCCCCACCGCCGTCCAGGCCCTGCCGGAGAGGCGGCCCTTCAGGAAGAGGATCGTCCCCAGGGACACGAAGATCACCTCCGTGTTCACCAGCACCGTGGTCACGGCAATGCTGGTGAGGCGCAGGGCCTTAAAATAGGTACTGAAATGCAGGCCCAGGAAAACGCCGCTGCACAGGCACAGCAGCAGCTCCCGCCGCCGGAGCCGTTTCAGCTCCTCCCGGCACCGCAGGAGGACATAGGGCGTCAGCAGCAGCACGGCCCATACCACCCGGTACAGCACCAGCACCATGGAGGGCGCTGTGGACAGCCGCACCAGCACCGCCGACAGCGAGACGCCCACCACCCCCAGCAGGACGATCAGCCGGCTCATCGCCTGCATCGTCCGTCTCTCTTCACTCTTCACTCTCAACTCTTCACTCTTATCTCTTATCTTCTATCTCCATCAGCCCTTGGCCTCCAGCCAGTTTCTCCCCCAGTGAGCCTCCGCCGTCAGGGGGACGGAGAGGGTGACCACCCGCTCCATCTCCTCCTCCAGCAGGGCGGCGACCCGCTCCGCCTCCGCCTCCGGACACTCCACGATCAACTCGTCGTGGACCTGGAGCACCAGGCGGGCCTGGAGGCCCTCCGCTTTCAGCCGCTTCCAGACGGCGATCATCGCCAGCTTCATGATGTCCGCCGCCGTGCCCTGGATGGGCATGTTCAGCGCCACCCGCTCCCCGAAGGAGCGGAGGTTGAAGTTGGAGGACTTCAGCTCCGGCAGGTCCCGCCGGCGGTGGAACAGCGTCTCCACATAGCCGGTCTCCTTGGCCTTGGCAACCACGTCGTCCATATACTGCCGCACACCGGGGAACGTGGCGAAGTACGCCTCCATATAGGCCTTGGCCTCCGCCACCGTAACGCCGATGTCCTGGCTCAGGGAGAAGGCGGAGATGCCGTAGACGATGCCGAAGTTCACCGCCTTGGCGCTGCGGCGCATCTCATGGGTGACCTCCTCCGGCGGCACGTGGAACACCTGGGCCGCCGTGGTGGTGTGGATGTCCGCGCCGGAGCGGAACGCCTGCCGCATGGCCGCATCCCCGGAGATGTGGGCCAGGAGCCGCAGCTCGATCTGGGAGTAGTCCGCGTCCACCAGGACGCAGCCCTCCGCTGGGATGAACATCTTTCGGATCTCGCTGCCCAAGTCCGTCCGGGTGGGAATATTCTGCAGATTCGGCTCCGTGGAGCTGAGACGGCCCGTGGCCGTCACCGTCATCTGGAAGCTGGTCCGCACCCGGCCGTCGGCGTCCATGGCTTTCAGGAGGCCGTCGGCATAGGTGGACTTCAGCTTGGCGTACTGGCGGTACTCCAGCACCGCCCCCACAATGGGAGCCTCGTACCGGAGCTTTTCCAGCACGTCGGCG
>CAJFNE010000191.1 GCA_904393855.1 uncultured Oscillibacter sp.
GGCAGCCGCCATGAAACGCGATGCTCTTGGGGAATCCTTGCGCCTGGGGAGGGCCCGGATACCGGGTTCTCCTTGTTCCGCTGGCGCTACCCTGGCGGTTGCTGGGGCGCTGTGTCGCCGGAGAAATAAACGAGCAGGGGCGGACTGGTTCCGCCTCTGCTCGTTTTCATTTATTCCTCAAACAGCTTGGAGACGGGGACTTCCAAGACCTCCGCGATGCGGAAGAGCATATACAGGGATGGGGCGTGGATGCGGGCGTTATTGTTGGACTCCAGCTGACCGATAAAGCTGGTGTTACACCCCACAGCGTCTGCCAGCTGCTCCTGGGTCCACTCTTTCTTCCGGCGATAGAATGCAATCCGTAGGCCCAAAATCCGGTATTGCTCCCGATACCGCTCTTTGTTCTCTTGCCGCATGCTATCACCCCCTCTGGTAGTAAGGATAACATGCCTGACAGACAAAATTTATTATTGATTAGACTTGATTTATATGATAATAGACTATATAATTTTACCAGAAAAAGGAAATGGGGGGTGATTGCGATAAAGTGCGTGAAGGTTGAGATTCGGTTGGACGAGCCGGTGTATGACCTGTTGAAGAAAGCCTCCATTATTGCGGGGATGTCGCCGGGGCGGTTCATCAGCGCATTGGTGACAGAATTTGTCGGGGACAGCCTGGACGAGGCCGCCCGGCGAAAGGGGATTACCCGGCCCTCCTGAAAATGAGAACCCCATAGCCGGACCCCCGGAGAAGCCGTATACGGTCTCTCCGGGGGATCTTGGTTCCGCCAGGCCAGCGCCAGCGGAAAGAGGAGAAAACGGTATCCGGGCCCTCCCCGGGCCAAAGGTTTCCCCAAGGGGAACGCGTTTGATGAGAACTACTACGAGGAACGGCCAACCATCCCCCGCCGGCGGCCGGAGGTACGCGCCCCGCGCGGACCGACCCGCCGCAGCGTTTTTTTCTCTTGGACCGGGCGCGGCCCGTTCTCTTTTTGGCAAGACCAAAAAGAGAATGGGGGGCGCATTGCTTTGGCCAACGCCGATTCCCCACGCCCGAACGGGCGCATTGCCGCCAGCAGCCTGGCACTCCCTATCCTATGATCACCCCAACAATCAAAAGCATCATGGTCAGCGCCAGGAAATAGAGAATCAATTTCCACACGAACTTCACCCATCGGTCATAGGGCACATGCCCCAGGGCCAGCGCCCCCATCAGCACCGCCGCGGTGGGGGTGATCATGTTCACCAGCCCGCTGGCGGACTGGAACGCCGTCACCACCAGGTCTCCCCCCACCCCGGCGAACTTGCCCAGGGGCGCGATGATGGGGATGGACAGCGTGGCAAGGCCCGAGGAGGAGGGGATCAGGATGGTCAGGGGCAGGTAGATGAGATACACCAGCAGCACGAACACGATGGGAGTGGCGCCCGACAGGGCCTCCTCCCCCCAGTGGAGCACCGTGTCGGTGATGGAGCCGTCGTTCATCAGCACGGTGATGCCCCGGCTGATGCCGATGATCAGCGCCACGCCCAAAAGGTCCGCGCAGCCGGCCACGAAGGTCTCGGCGATCTCCGCCTCCCGCTGGCGGTCGATGAGGCCCACGATCACGCCGCCCACCAGGAACAGAGCGGAGAGCTCCGGGAACCACCAGCCCAGCACCGGCAGGGGCAGGCCCATCTCGTCAAAGGGCACCACGGCGTAGACCATGACGAGGAACACCAGGGTGAACACGACCATGATGACTTTCCGCCGGGGGGTAAAGGGCACGGTCTCGTCCATGGCCACCTGGATCTTGCCGACGCCCACGCCCACCACGGACTTGGAGGGGTTCCTCTTCACCTTGGCGGCGTAGGCCATCACGAACCAGATGGCGGCGGTCTCGAACACCACCCACTGGATCAGCCGCAGCAGGATGCCCTCCCCCAGGGATACCCCGGCAAAGCCCGCCGCGATGCCGGTGGCAAAGGGGTTCACCGTGGAGGAGATGACCCCGGCCCCGGCCCCCAGCAGGATCACGGCGATGCCCACCACCGCGTCGTACCCGGCGGCCAGGAACACCGGCAGCAGCAGCGGATAGAAGGCCATGGTCTCCTCCCACATGCCGTAGGTGGTGCCGCCCAGGCCGAAGAGCAGCATGAGGATGGGGATCAGGTACTTCTCCCGGCCCCCCAGCCGCTGGATGATGGTGGCCACGCCGGCGTCCACGGCGCCGGTCTTCATCACCACGCCCAGGAAGCCGCCCACCATCAGGATGAACACGCAGATGTCCACCGCGTCGTAGAAGCCGGAAAAAGCCGCCTGCAAGACGTCGCCGACCCCCTGGGGGCTGGGGTCCACCGGGTGGTAGGTCCCCGCCACCGGCACGCCGTCCGCGTAGTCGTAGGCCCCCGCCGGGATGAACCAGGTGGCGACGGCCACCAGGATGATCAGCAGGAACAGGGTCGTGTAGGCGGTGGGCATGTGGAATTTAGATTCTTTCAAAGGGGTCTCCCCTCTCGCTTTATTTTCCGATGGTGGCCGCCATCACGGCCTTGATGGTGTGCATCCGGTTCTCCGCCTCGTCAAAGACCACGGAGTGCTTGCCCCGGAACACCTCGTCGGTGACCTCCCGGATGTCCACGCCCTTGTCGTGCCACTCCTTGGCCAGCTTCGTCTCGAAATCGTGGAAGGAGGGCAGGCAGTGCATATACAGCACGTTGGGGTTGCCGGTGGCCTTCAGGGTCTCCTCCGTCACCCGGTAGGGGGAGAGCAGCTTGGCCCGCTCGGGGATCAGGGCCTCCTCTCCCATGGAGGCCCAGATGTCGCCGTAGATCACGTCGGCGTCCTTCACGTCGTTCAGGTTATCGGTGATCTCGATGAGGCCGCCGGTCTCCCGGGCGGTGGCGAAGGTGGTCTTGACGATCTCCGGGTCCATCTCCTTGGCCAATTGCTCCGGGCCGATGCCCACGAAGTGCATGCCCATCTTGGCCGCGCCGATCATCCAGGCGTAGCACATGTTGTTGCGCACGTCGCCGGGGAACACCACCTTCACCTGGCTTAAGGGCTTGTGGCAGTGCTCCTCGATGGTCAGCATGTCCGCCAGGATCTGGGTGGGGTGGTCCGCGTCGGTGAGGCCGTTCCACACGGGGACGCC
>CAJFNE010000192.1 GCA_904393855.1 uncultured Oscillibacter sp.
GGCTTCCTCTTTGCAGCTCCCTCTCGGGAGCCGCTCCGTCTGGTGCTTTCTTTCCTTCACGTTGTTTAATTTACAAGGTACACGCCTCAACCGGCGGAACAGGTTTATGATACCGCATCCATCGCCATTTGTCAACTGTTTTTTTGCCGTTTCTGGAAGAAATTTTCTCTTTCCCCCTTGAAAGAAAAAGGACGGGATCACTCCCGTCCTCTTTCATCGCAGCAGAATCGGCTGAATCTGCTGCCCGGCAAGGGCTGCGTCCACGGTTGCCGGCAACTGATGGAAATCCGCCACCAGGGAGCTGGGTTTTCCCATCGCGTTGTCCTGGCCAAAGGGCACAAAGAAATAGTTCTTGCGGACCAGCAACTCCCCGATATTTCTGGCCCCGGCGGCCAACCCGTCGTTACTGGCCATGGCGATCACCAAGGGTCCGCCATTGCGCAGATGGGCCTTGGCGGCCATGGTCACTGTGGTGTCGGTGATGCCCGCCGCCAGCTTAGCAATGGTGTTCCCGGTGGCCGGCGCGATCACCAGCACATCCAGTAACTTCTGGGGGCCAATGGGCTCCACCGACGGGATGTCACAGAGGACCACATGCCCGGTAATCTCTTCCAGCTTTTCCAGCAAATCATCCGAGGTCCCAAAGCGCGTATCGGTGAAGGCGGCGTTCTCCGAGGCGATGGGGATCACCGTCTCGTAGATGGACACCAACTCCTCCAAGGCATGCAGGACCTGCTCATGGGTGCAGAAGGACCCGCAGACCGCGAATCCCACCCGTTCCTTTCTCACACAGGGTCACCCTTCCATTAAAATGTAATATACGGCATCCCGCAAAGCAGAGGCTGCCGCCACAGGCGTCAGCTTCCCCGGGAGCCCTCTAGCCCACACATGAGGGATTCCCAGCTCCGAAGCCGCATCCGAGTCGATCCCCGGCTGGGACGCCAAATCCACCAGGAGACAGCTTCGCGGCAACTGACACAGGAGAGACGCATCCAGCACCATAGCCGGAACCGTGTTGAACACCGCGCTGAAAGAACACAGCCTGCCCTCCAGAGCGCTAGTGTCCAGGGCCTCCCAACCATATGCCCGGGCCCAGGCCCGGTCCACGGAGCTTCTGGCTGCCACTGTGACATGGGCTCCCAGGCCATGGAGGCGGCAACTGAGCAGTTTCCCGATCCGGCCAAAGCCTAGCACCAGGCAGTCCATCTGCAGGAGCGTCTTTTCCAGCCGCTCCATAGCGGTTTGGACGGCTCCCTCCGCGGTCAGAGCTGCATTGGCCACCGTGAACTCCTCTCGCTGAAAGTAATCCTCCACTGTCAAGCCCAACGCTTCCGCCTCCTGCCGTTGGGCAGGACGCACCTGCCCCGCCAGCAGTCGCTGTTCAGGGCGAAAGCGGGTAAATAGCTCCGCAGTAGGCAGAGCCGCTCCCTCGCAGTTCAGGACCCCCTCCTCTTTGCAGAGAGGAAGGGGCAGGATCACAGCCGGCGCGCCGGCCGCCCGCTCCCAGTCGTCCGGCTCCTCCCTCCAGCGGCTCAAACCGGCGGTGAACACCGTGTTCCCATCCTCCGCCAGCAGCCGGGCCAGCTCCGCCTGACGCCGGTCTCCGCCGATCAATCCCAAGATTCTCTCCACGCTATCAAGCCTCCCCCGCTTCATCCTATGGCGCACCAGCAGCGATGGTGATTGTCATTTTCAGCCAGACGTGGTATCCTGAAATATAGATTACGCAGAGAGGAGCGCGCAGCGCCAGATGATGAGCACACAGATGGAACAACTCCTGTCCGCCATGATTTCTTACGAGACCGGCTCCCCCAAGCGGGCTCAGCATCTTGTAAAGGTATATACCTTTTCAAAGCTGATTGGCCTAGGGGAAAACTTGGACCCTCATACCCTGCTGGTCCTCGAAGCCGCGGCGGCGGTCCACGATATCGGCATCCGGCGGGCTCTGGAGCTCTGCGGTTACTCCAGCGGCAAGCTTCAGGAGGAGCTGGGTCCTCCTGAGGCGGAAAAGATTCTGGCCAGCCTGAGCTTTCCTCGGGACGTCATCGACCGGGTCTGCTGGCTGGTGGGCCACCACCACACGTATACCGATATCCAGGGGCTTGACTACCAGATTTTAGTGGAGGCGGACTTCCTAGTGAACCTCTACGAGGACTCCTCGCCGCCGGAGGCCCAGCGGGCGGCCTATCAGAAAATTTTCAAAACGGAGACCGGCAAGCGGCTGTGCCGGGAGCAGTTCCCGGCTGTCCGCACAGGGGCATAAAGAAAGACGCCATCCATACGGATGGCGTCCTCTGTTCTTTCTGATCACGAACTCTGAAATTCAGAATCCGTACCACGTTGTGGTTTCTCCCAAGTCCGTCCGAGGGCTCTTCACGTGATTCGCCGCAAAGGCAGGATCCGGGTAACCAATAGCGATACCGCAGGCAAGAATCCGATCATCCGAAAGATGCAGATACTTCCGAATCCCTTCCTGATAGGTCAGTGCCTGGTCCTCAATGCAGGTACCCAAGCCGTAGTCCATAGCCGCCAGGCAGATGGTCTGGGCCACGCAGCCGATATCCAGCCGGTAGGCCGTCTCGTCCAGCTGCCCGTCCAGGCAGATCAGGATAACTGCCGGCGCGTCGAAGAAGCGATAGCCCCGCCCTCTCCACCAGTGGCGTCCCTCCCGGTCGTCCCGGGCGATCCCCATGGAGGTGAGCAGGAGTTTTCCCACTTCCCGTCCCCGCTCCCGGTAGATGCCGTCGGGCACGGGAGCTTCCTCGCGGCTCACCGGGGCGTCAGCCTCGTAGCACGCCGTGTTGCATGCCCGGATATCATCCAGCACCTGGCCTGTGACGATATGGAACTCCCAGGGCTGGGCATTCTCCCCAGAGGGTGCCCGCACCGCCAGGCGCAGGATCTCCTCCAGAATTTCACGGGGAACGGGCCGCGTCGTGTCAAAGCCCCGGATGGAGCGGCGCGCTTGAATAGCCTCTTTCAGCTCCACAGCGACCCGTTCTTACTTGGCGGCCTTGACAGCCTTGATGGCCTCGATCAGCATGGGGGTGACCTTGAACAGGTCGCCGCAGATGCCGTAGTCGGCGATCTCGAAGATGGGCGCGGTGTCGTTCTTGTTC
>CAJFNE010000193.1 GCA_904393855.1 uncultured Oscillibacter sp.
TCAGCCGGGCGCAGGCGCCGTACTGCCACAGGATGGGGGCCACGTCGGAGAGGGTGCCCTTCAGCCGGTTGTGGCGGCACATGAGGGCCCGGTGGCACAGCTCCAGCCGCTCATCGAAGATCTTCCAGAACTTGTCCAGGTCACCGCCGGAGCTAAGGGCCACGTCAGGGAGATTGATGGTCACCACGCCCTGGTTGAACCGGCCGTAATACTTGTGCTTGCCGGGCTCGTAGCTGCCGGCACCCGCGATGTTGCCGATGCCGGCGTCGGTGAAGCGGTCCGGCGTCAGGAAGGAGCGGCAGCCCATACAGGTGTACACGTCGCCTTTCAGCTCCAGCATCTTCTTGGCGGAGATATAGTCCGGCACCATCCGGCGGGCAGTGCACTTGGCCGCCAGCTTGGTGAGATACCAGTAGGGGGAATCCTCGTGGATGTTGTCCTCCTCCAGCACATAGATCAGTTTGGGGAAGGCGGGGGTGATCCACACGCCTTTCTCGTTCTTCACGCCCTGGTAGCGCTGCTCCAGGGTCTCCTCGATGATCATGGCCAGGTCGTGCTTCTCCTGCTCGTTCTTGGCCTCGCCCAGGTACATGAACACAGTGACGAAAGGAGCCTGGCCGTTCGTCGTCAGCAGCGTCAGCACCTGGTACTGGATGGTCTGGACGCCCCGGCGGACCTCATCCCGCAGGCGGGCCTCCACCAACTCCTCCACCTTCTCCTGAGAGGGCTGGATTCCCAGCGTCTCCATCTCCTGCTCCACGATCCCCCGGATCTTCTTCCGGCTCACATCCACAAAGGGGGCCAGGTGGGCCAGGGAGATGGACTGGCCGCCGTACTGGTTGGAGGCCACCTGGGCGATGATCTGGGTGGCGATGTTGCAGGCAGTGGAGAAGCTATGGGGCCGCTCGATGAGGGTGTCCGTGATGACGGTGCCGTTTTGCAGCATGTCCTCCAGGTTCACCAGGTCGCAGTTGTGCATGTGCTGGGCATAGTAGTCGGAGTCATGAAAGTGGATGATGCCCTCCCGGTGGGCCTCCACGATATCGGCGGGCAGCAGCAGACGCTCGCTCAGATCCCGGGAGACCTCGCCGGCCATGTAGTCCCGCTGCGTGGAGTTCACCACCGGGTTCTTGTTGGAGTTCTCCTGCTTGGCCTCCTCGTTGCAGCACTCGATGAGGCTGAGAATCTTCTCGTCGGTGGTGTTGCTCTTGCGGACCAGAGAGCGGACATAGCGGTAGGTAATGTAGTTCTTGGCCACCTCATAGGCCCCGTGGGCCATGATATGGGACTCCACCAGATCCTGGATCTCCTCCACGGAGGGGGAGCGATTCATCTTCTGGCAGCTGAGCTCCACGGACTCCGCGATGCGCTGGATCTGGACGGGCGTCATCCGGGCGTCCTCCCCCACCGTGTTATTGGCCTTGGTGATGGCGGCGATGATCTTCGTGATGTCGAAGACCACCTCCGTACTGTTCCGCTTGATAACTTTCATGGATGTTCCGCCTCTCTCATATCAAAAAATCACACAACAAATAGTAAGCACGGTTATCATAGCATACTAAATGTGGGATTGGAAGTTGCATTTGCCATAATGATTTTCAAAATTCCGCTGAAAATTTCGTGAGGTCTGAAACGAGCGCCAGGGCGCGGAAAGAAATCGTCCCGCGCCGAATGGCGCGGGGCGGTCCGTTCAAAAAGCCTGTCAGGTCAGTTCCGTGTACTTGGCGGCATTTCCCCAGGCTTTCTCCACCGGGTACTTGGCCGCGTTTTTGTCCACCTTCTCGTTTAGGATCTCGTCCAGGTCCAGGCCGCACACGTCGGCCATCAGGACGCAGTAGCTGAGCACGTCCGCCAGCTCCTCCCGGATGCAGTCCAGCTTGTCCCGGCACGCCAGGTCCGCGCCGCTCCACTGGAACACCTCCAGCAGCTCCGCCGCCTCCAGGGACAGCGAGATGGCCAGGTCCTTGGGGGTGTGGAACTGCCGCCAGTTGCGCTCGTCCCGGAACTGGATCACCCGCCGGATGGTCTCGTCCCGCAGCATCGCTCTCAACTCCTTTCACCAGATGATTCCTCCGCCCGGATGGCCCACCGCAGCTTGGTGGAGTGGGCCCTGGGATTCCGGCGGCACTCCTGGGGCGAGGGCCGGGTGACCTCCTGGGCGATGTCGCGGTACAGGCCATCCCGGTACTGCTGGCGAAAGGCCTGCTTCACCAGCCGGTCCTCCCCGGAGTGGAAAGTGAGGACGGCGACCCGCCCGCCGGGCTTCAGCACATGGGGAAGCTTCTCCAGAAAGGCATAGAGCACCTCGAACTCGCCGTTCACATCGATCCGCAATGCCTGGAAAGTCCGCTGGCAGGACTTCTTCACCGCCTCTTTCCGCTCCTTAGCGGGGAGGAAAGCCAGGGCCCCCTCGATGAGGGCATACAGCTGCCGGGTGGTGTCCACGGTGCCGCCCCGGCGGAACACCTGGGTAATGGCCCTGGCGATCCGGTCGGCATAGGGCTCGTCGGCATTCTCCACCAGCAGGTTCTCCAGCTCCTCCTGGGTCAGCTGCCGCAGCCGCTCCGCCGCCGTGACGCCGGAGGCGGGGTCCAGCCGCAGGTCCAGGGGGCCGTCCTGCTTAAAGGTGAAGCCCCGGGCCGGGTCGTCAATCTGCATGGAGGAAACCCCCAGGTCCGCCAGCACGAAGTCGAAGAGGACGCCGGGGGCCACCCGGTCCACGTCGGCGAAATTCATGTGCCGGATGGTGAGGATCTCCGGGCCGAAGCCCGCCGCCGCCAGGCGGGAGCGGGTCTTTTCCATCTCCACGGTGTCCACGTCCGTGGCGTACAGGTGTCCCTGTCCCTGAAGCTGTTCCAACAGCTTGCAGGTGTGGCCCCCGTAGCCCAGCGTGGCGTCATAGCCGGTCTGGCCGGGCTGAATCTGGAGAACCTCCAGGATTTCCGAGACCATGATGGGAATGTGCATCCCCGCCGGGGTCTTGCCGCGCTCCAAGATCTTCTCCACGTCGGCCCGGTACTTCTCCGGGTCGTGCTCCTTGTACTTCTCCTGAAAGGTGCGGGGGTGGGTGCCCCTGTACCGGGGGCGGCGCTTGTGCTCCTGCTCCATGGGATCAACTC
>CAJFNE010000194.1 GCA_904393855.1 uncultured Oscillibacter sp.
CGTCGGCCCCTACAGGACGGTATGAGGGGCGGGCCTGTGTGTTTGCCCGGTCGCCGAGTTCCCGTCACCCCTGTAGGGGCGGATGCCCACATCCGCCCGTTTCCAGACCTCCATCAACCACCAAGCAGAGCGCAAGCGGACTCAGAAGAGCCGTCCTTTCGACGAGCACCCCGAGGTCTGTACCAGACTGGCACACGCGGGGGCAGAGCAACGCGAATGCCCCGGTCCGGCGTGTGGCGGCAGAAGACTGCCCTAGCTTTGTCGGAAACGATTCGGAAGACCCCCGTTTTAAGCAAACCTGCACGCAAGTGCAGGTTCTGCGCTAAGCGTTTTTTTCTCTTGGACCGTCCACGGCCTGTTCTCTTTTTGTCAAGAACAAAAAGAGAATGGGGGGTGGATTGCCCAGCTGGCAACCCAGCTGATGGCCCCGCCCCATCGGACGGCCCCCTCTGGAGGTTCCCTATGCCATTCATCACACATGAAGAATCAAACGGCCTGGTATGGCTCACCTCCTCTCTCCTGGCGGAGGTTCCCCATGGCTTTTCCACCCGGAGAGGGGGGGTCTCCGCGCCCCCCTGGGATACGCTGAACCTGCGCCCCGGCTGCGGGGACGCGCCGGAGCATCTGGAGGAGAACTACCGCCGCTTCTGCGGCGCCGTGGGTACGGACGTGGAGCGGGTGGTGCTGGCCCGGCAGGTCCATGAGACCACTGTCCGGCCCTGCACCGCCGCCGACGCCGGCAAGGGTCTCTGGCGGGAGCGGGATTACACCGCCGACGGTCTGGTTACCGGCGAGCCAGAATTGCCTCTGACGGTCTTCTCCGCCGACTGCGGCGTGATCCTGCTCTATGACCCGGTCCGCCGGGCTGTGGGTGCCGTCCACGCCGGCTGGCGGGGCTGCGCCGGGGGCATCCTGGAGCGGGCCGTCCGGGAGATGGAACGGCTGTACGGCACGAATCCGGCGGACCTGCTGGCCGCCCTGGGTCCCTGCATCGGCCCGTGCTGCTTTGAAACCGACGGCGACGTGCCGGAGGCCATGCGGGCCGCCCTGGGGGCGGACGCGGAACCCTATCTGGAACAGCGGGGCCGAAAATGGCACGTGGATCTGGCGGGACTGAACCGCCAGTGGCTGCTGCGGGCTGGACTCCCACCGGAGCAGATCGATGTCTGCGGCCTCTGCACCGCCTGCCGGCCGGACCTATTCTGGTCCCACCGGAAGATGGGGGAGGCCCGAGGCGTCCAGGCCGCCATGATCGCCCTGCCAAAGGAGGAGCGCCCATGAAACTGCGCCCTTTCAAGGCCCTTTGTGCCGCGCTGCTGCCGGCGCTGCTGCTCTCCGCCTGCTGGCAGGACCTGCCCGCCTCTGAGAACCCCTCCCTCCCCATTGCGGAGGAGACGGAGGACCCGCAGTCCGCTGAGGACCGCACCCTGCCGGAGCGGTTCGCTCTTCCCTACGCGCCGGACCAGACCCTGGACCCGGTGACATGCACGGACGGCATGCAGCAGGTGGTGGCCTCCCTCCTGTGCGAGGGATTGTTTCGGCTGGGACCGGACTTTGAGCCGGAGCCGTGGCTGTGCGCGAGCTACACCTACGACGCCGCCTCCTACACCTACGTCTTCACCCTGCGCAGCGGCGTCACCTTCTCCGACGGCTCTCCCCTGACCGCCGCCGACGTCAAGGCCACCCTGGACCGGGCCCGGAATTCCGTGCGGTACCGCTCCCGGCTCTCCCAGGTCAGCCGTATCACCGCCAGCGGGGAAACGGTGACCATCACCCTCTCCGGCCCCAACACGGGCTTCCCCGCCCTGCTGGACATTCCCATCGTCAAGTCCGGCACGGAGGATGCCCCGGTGGGTACGGGACCCTACCTGCTCTCCACGGAGGAGACCGGCAGCTGGCTGGTGGCCAATCAGTCCTGGTGGCAAGGCGCCTCCCTGCCGGTGGACCGCATCGCCCTGGTGGAAGCAGGCGACCAGGAGACCATGCTCTACCGGTTCAGCTCCCACGAGGTCCAGTTGGTTACCGTTGATCTCATCGGCACATCACCTGTCAGCGTCACCGGCAACGTAACCTACCTGGACGCGGACACGACGGTTCTACACTACCTGGGCTGCAATACCACCCGCGCCCCCCTGGACGACCCGGCGCTGCGCAGCTGCCTGTGGTCCGGCATCAATCGCTCTCACCTGGTCAGCGCTTTCCTCTCCAGTCACGGGACCGCTAGCCAGTTCCCGGTCTCCCCGGCCTCGCCGCTGTACCCGTCGGCGCTGGAGGAGTCGTATTCCCTGGCCGCTTTCTCAAATGCCCTGGAGGGGCTGGGCCTGTCCTCCAGCCGCACACTCACCCTGCTGGTGAACGAGGAGAACAGCTTCAAGGTTTCCGCAGCCCAGGAGATCGCGGACACCTTTACAGCCGCCGGCCTCCCGGTGACCGTACGGGCCCTGCCCTGGGAGGAGTATGCCGCCGCTCTGGCCGCCGGAAATTTCGATTTCTACTATGGCGAGATACGGCTCTCCGCCGACTGGGACCTCTCCGCCCTGCTGGGTACCGGCGGAAGCATGAATTATGGCGGCTGGGCGGACCCGCAGACCGACCAGCTCCTGGCGGCTTTCTCTGCCGCCACGGACCGGACCGCCGCCATGGAGGACCTCTGCACCTACCTGCGGCAGCAGGCCCCCATCCTGCCCATCTGCTTCAAATCCACCTCCGTTCTGGTGCAGGCTGATGTGGTGGAGGGTCTGGAGCCCACCGCGGCGGAACCCCTCTACAATTTCCCGGCGTGTACCGTGCGTCTGCGGGACGCCTCCTGAAAACCGCCAGAGGGCGCGGACCTGCCAGGTCCGCGCCCTCTGGTTCTCCTTAATCCGCCGCTTCGCCGCCGTTCTCCGTCCGGGAGGGCGGCGGTATCTGTTCCCTCACCAGCCCCAGCTTCTGCTGCCGGGTCATCCGCTTGATGGCGGCCTCCCGCCGCAGAGCGGCGGACTGGTCCGGCGCCTCCTCCTGGTAGACCAGCTCCACCGGCAGGCGGCTGCGGGTATATTTGGCCCCTTTTCCCCGCTGGTGAGCGGCCAGTCTCCGGCTCACATCGTTGGTTGATCCGGTATACAGGGA
>CAJFNE010000195.1 GCA_904393855.1 uncultured Oscillibacter sp.
CGGCGGCGGCTCCAGCGAGCCCAGCTACTCTCCGGTCATTGACATCACCGGCAACGGTACGATCAAGGTGAGCCCCCGGACGCCCAGCGAGGGCGACGAGGTGACCATCACCCCCGATCCCGACAACGGCTATGAGGTGGGCAGCGTCACCGTCACCGACCGCAGCGGCCGCACGGTCCGCGTCACGGAGAACCGGAACGGCACCTACACCTTCACCCAGCCCGCGGGCCGGGTCACCATCGAGGTGACCTTCGTCCGCACCGGCGAGAACACCTTCTTCACCGACGTGCCGGAGACCTTCTGGGCCTACGACGAGATCGCCTGGGCCTATGAGAACGGCTACGTGAACGGCGTGACGGCCACCACCTTCAACCCCAACGGCGCCATCTCCCGCCAGCAGGTGTGGATGATCCTGGCCCGGCTGAGCGGCTATGATCCCGCCGACATGGCGGCGGCCCGGGCCTGGGCCATGGAGAACGGCGTGTCCGACGGCACGAACCCCGGCAACGCCGTCACCCGGCAGCAGCTGGTGGCTCTGCTGTTCCGCTTCGCGGAGCTGCGGAACTACGCCAACGACCAGCGGGCGGACCTGAGCGTCTACCCGGACGCCGGCACCGTGGCGGAGTACGCGGTGGAGCCCATGCAGTGGTCTGTGGCCAACGACATCGTGGGCGGCACTACGGCGGGCACCCTGAACCCCGAGGGCACCGCCACCCGCGCCCAGTTCGCGGTGATCCTCTACCGCTTCTGGACCAACGTGTAATCCAAGAGGTTTCCCCCAGGAGGCCGGACGGAATTTCCGTCCGGCCTCCTTGCGCGGAAAGCGTGAAAAAAGTTCTGATTTTTTGGAAAAAATAGTTGACCCGGGACTTGACCTGTAGTATAATCGTTCTTACCTGTGGAACAGGGTCTTGTTTTCGCGCCCGTTTTTCGCTTTCCGGGAGCGGCCGGGACGCCTGCAAAAGGCAGGGAGGCAATCGGCATGCGCCCGGCGCTGGCCGGGAGAGCTGCCAATAATAAGGAGGTGCCGTTAGATGCGCGTGAAAGTCACATTGAGATGCAACGAGTGCAAGCAGAGAAACTACAACACCATGAAGAACAAGAAGAACACGCCGGACAAGCTGGAACTGAACAAGTATTGTCCGTTCTGCAGAAAGCACACGCTCCACAGCGAGACCAAGTAATGGCGAACATCGGAAGAAAGGGCGTATAGCGAATGGCAGAAGAGAAGAAGAGAGACCGCGGCCTCTGGTTCCGCGAGATGAAAAGCGAAATGAAAAAGGTTGTCTGGCCCGACCGGAAAACCGTGGCAAAGAACACCGGCACGGTGCTGCTGTGCTCCCTGGTGATCGGCGCCTGCATCTGGATCTTCGACTTTGTGGCGTCCACCGCAGTGGAGATGATCCTGAACGCGTTCGGCGCGTAAGGGGTAGCCGGATATGTCAGATGAGGCGAAGTGGTATGTGATCCATACCTATTCCGGTTATGAGAACGCCGTCAAGACCAGCATCGAGAAGTTCGTCACCGGCCGCAACATGGAGGACAAGATCCTGCGGATGGAGATCCCCATGGAGACCGTGACGGAGGTCACCGACTCCGGCGCCACCAAGCAGGTGGAGCGGAAGGTGTTCCCCGGCTACGTGCTGATCAAGATGGTGATGACCGACGAGACCTGGCACCTGGTGCGGAATGTCCGCGGCGTCACCGGATTCGTGGGCAGCGCCAACAAGGCCATCCCCCTGACCGAGGAGGAAGTGCTTGCCATGGGCATGGAGAAGCACGAGGTCGTGGTGCAGTACCAGGTGGGCGACCACGTGAAGATCGTGGACGGCCCGCTGGCCAGCTTCACCGGCGTGGTGGAGAGCATCGAGCCCGAGAAGAACCGGGTCAGCGTGATGGTCTCCATGTTCGGCCGGGAGACGCCCGTGGACTTGGAGCTGGACCAGGTGGAGGTTTTGAACTGACCGCCCCCGCCGGCGCGGCCGGCACAAGTGGGAGGAACGATCCGTTCCGCCAAAGACGGACCCCGTGTCCGCCACCACATTTATGATTAGGAGGTGCTACTGAAGTGGCACAGAAGATTACTGGTTATATCAAACTGCAGATTCCCGCAGGCAAGGCGACCCCCGCGCCCCCCGTGGGCCCGGCCCTGGGTCAGCACGGCGTCAACATCGCCGCTTTCACCAAGGAGTTCAACGAGCGCACCAAGAACGACGTGGGCATGATCATCCCCGTGGTGATCACCGTGTACGCGGACCGCTCTTTCTCTTTCATCACCAAGACGCCCCCCGCGGCCGTCCTGATCAAGAAGGAGTGCAATATCGAGTCCGGCTCCGGCGTCCCCAACAAGACCAAGGTGGCCACCATCTCCAAGGCGTCCATCCAGAAGATCGCCGAGCTGAAGATGAGAGACCTGAACGCCGCCAGCCTGGAGGCAGCCATGAGCATGATCGCCGGCACCGCCCGCTCCATGGGCGTGGTCGTGGGCGACTGACCGCTATCAGCCGAGCGGCCCTAGCCGCTTGATACAGTGGGAGGATCAATTCCGAAGAACCACTATGAGGAGGAAGTAACATTGTTTAGAGGCAAGAAATATCAGGAAAGCGCCAAGCAGATTGATAAGCACATGCAGTATGACCCCGCCGAGGGCATGGCGCTCATTTGCAAGACCGCCAGCGCGAAGTTCGACGAGACCGTCGAGCTCCACGTGAAGCTGGGCGTGGACTCCCGGCACGCGGATCAGCAGGTCCGCGGCGCCATCGTCCTGCCCCACGGCACCGGCAAGACCGTCCGGGTGCTGGTGTTCGCCAAGGGCGACAAGGCTGACGCCGCCCGGGAGGCCGGCGCGGATTACGTGGGCGATATGGACCTGGTGGAGAAGATTCAGAAGGAGAACTGGTTCGACTTTGACGTGGTGGTTGCCAGCCCCGACATGATGGGCGTGGTGGGCCGCCTCGGTAAGGTCCTGGGCCCCAAGGGCCTGATGCCCTCCCCCAAGGCCGGCACCGTCACCCCCGACGTGGCCAAGGCCGTGCAGGAGGTCAAGGCCGGTAAGATCGAGTACCGCCTGGACAAGACCAACATCATCCAC
>CAJFNE010000196.1 GCA_904393855.1 uncultured Oscillibacter sp.
TTCCGCCGGACGATGCCTGCCAGCAGCAGGCCGCTCTTCAGCGGCAGGTCCTTCAGGGGAACGCCCAGATAGGGCAGATCCTGGCCCACGCTGAACTCCAGGGCCTCCACCGCCCCGTCCACCAGCCGGTGGAGGGTCTTTACCGCCGCGGCGGAGGCGCTCTCCATGGCCCGGACGTACTGCAGAATCAGCTCCGTGGTCACCGCCCAGGCGGAGATCACACTGTCGATCATGCCCGCGTGGGACACCAGGTCCACCAGGGACTTCCGGTTGATTTTCGCCACCACCTTGCAGCAGTCCCCGGACTGCTTGGCGGCGCTCATGGCCATGAGGATGTTGGCCTCGTCCATGCCGGTAATGGCCACAAAGGCATCGGTCTGCTCGATCCCCTCCTCCTGCAGCAGCTCGCTGTCAGTGCCGTCGCCCACGATGACCAGGGCTTTCGGCAGCTTCTCACTCATCTGGACGCACCGCTGCTCGTCCTGGTCGATGATCTGCACAGCCATGCCCATGTCCAGCAGCTGGGATGCCAGGTAGTAGCAGATCTTGCTGGCGCCCACGATCATCACGGAGGACGCCCGGTTCCGGAACACACCCAGGTGGCGGAAGAACTGCTCCAGCTGCTTGGGCGAGGAGGTCAGATAGATCTTATCGCCGGCCTGCAGGGTGAAGTCACCGGAGGGAATGATGGTCTCCTCCCGGCGGGACACGGCGCAGATCAGCACCCGCACCTTGATGTTCCGATACAGGTCCGAGAGGCGCATGCCGTGGAGGGCGGAGTGCTCCGGCAGCCGGTATTCCACCAGCTCCAGCCGCCCTTTGGAGAAAGACTCCACCGTCATGGCGGCAGGGAACCGCAGCACCCGGGCAATCTCCCGGGCCGCCGCTTTCTCCGGGTTGATGGCCATGCTGAGGCCCAGCTCCTCCCGCATGAAGCGCAGCTGCTTCTCATACTCCGGGTTGCGGACCCGGGCAATGGTATGCTTGACGCCCAGCTTCTTGGCCACCAGGCAGGCTAAAATATTGATCTCGTCATTGGAGACGGTGGCAATCAGCAGCTCGGCCTTGTCCACCTCCGCCTCCTTCTGCACAGCGTAGCTGGCGCCGTTGCCGCAGATGCCCATGACGTCATATACGTTGATGATATTGTCGATCAGCTGGGCGTCCTGGTCAATAACCGTGACGCTGTGATCCACGGAAAGATGCTTGGTCAGCGCCATGCCTACCTTGCCGGCGCCCACAACCACAATTCTCATAAGTCCTCCCACATGAAATTCTGCAGTTCCTGCAAAGTGCGTCCTCCGACGCTGTCACTGTGAAATCCGTTTGACTATTATAGCCGACGTCTGACAGAAAGAAAATACCCTTTCCATAAAATTTTTAGGAAGCCGTGTTAAAAAAGCCGTTCGGAATCCGAACGTCCCTCCGGGGCACCCGGTCCCAGTCGAATTCCGCCAGCAGCTCCTCCGCCGTCCGGGGCGCTGCGGAGGGGTGAAAGCCACCCAGATACGCCAGCTTCCCCAGCAGCTCCTCCGCCGTCATGCGGGGCCGCAGGGTATCCAGCCCCGCGTCGGCGTCCCGCTTGCTGAGCCGCCGTCCGTCCGGCGCCAGCAGCAGCGGCGCGTGGTAAAAGGCCGGGGGCCTCAGCCCCAGCAGATGATACAGGTACAGCTGCCGGGGAGTGGAGTCCAGCAGGTCCGCACCCCGGACCACCTCCGTGACCCCCATGGCGGCGTCATCCACCACCACCGCCAGCTGGTAGGCAAAGAGTCCGTCGGACCGGCGCAGCAGGAAGTCCCCGCAGTCCCGGGCCAGGTTCTCCGTATAGACCCCCAGGTGGCCGTCGGTGAAGCCCCAGTCCTCCTCCGGCACCCGCAGCCGCAGGGCCGGAGACCGGGTCCGCCGCCGCTCCTCCACCTGGGCGGGCGTCAGGCTCCGGCAGGTACCGGGGTAGACGGTCTGGCCGTCCTCCCGGTGGGGAGCGCTGGCGGCGTGGAGCTCCGCCCGGGTGCAGAAGCAGGGGTGCACCAGACCCCTGGCCTCCAGCTGCTCCAGGGCCGCCTGGTAAAGAGCCGTCCGCTCACTCTGCCAATATGGCCCATGGGATCCGCCGGCCTCCGGCCCCTCGTCCCAGGTGAGGCCTAACCAACGCAGGTCCGCCGCCATCTGCTCCCCGTACCAGCGGGGGCAGCGGGCGGTGTCCAGATCCTCGATGCGCAGGATCACCCGTCCCCCCTTCTGCCGGGCGCTGAGCCAGGCCAGGAGGCAGCAGAAGATATTCCCCAGGTGAATCCGCCCGCTGGGGGACGGGGCGAAGCGGCCGACAGTCGGCATGGCGGGAGGCTCCTTTCTTGTGTGGAATGTACACATATTATAATAGGGTAAGCAGGGAGTTGCAAGGGGGCGTCCGGTTCGGACGGGGGAATGCGGCGATGGCCGCCACATTCCACCCCCCATTCTCTTTTTGTTCTTGACAAAAAGAGAACGGGCCGTGGACGGTCCAAGAGAAAAAATCGCTTCGGCGGGTCGGTCCGCGCAAAGCGCGTACCTCCATGCCGCCGGCGAGGGATGGTTAGCCGTTCTTCGTAGTAGCTTTGATAAAACGCGATACCCTTGGGGAAACCTTAGGCCCGGGGAGGGCCCGGATACCCCTTGCTTCTCTTTCCGCTGGCGCTGCCTTGGCGGTAAACGCGGGCCGACGAGGGCGTCGGCCCCTACAGGGTGTCGCCGGGAATCCGGTGAACGGACGTCCTATCTACCACCCCGTAGGGGCGGATGCCCACATCCGCCCGCCTTGCCAGGCTTCCATCAACTGCTAAGCAAAGCGCAAGCGAATTTAGAAGGGCAGACCTTTCGACAACCACCCCGAGGCCTCTGCCAGGTCGGCATACGCGGCGCAAGACCCACGCAACTGAGTAGTCCGGCGCGAGCCGGCAGAAGACTCTCCTGTCTTAGTCGGAAACGATTCAGAAGACCATCGTATTTAAGCAAACCTGCGCGCATGCGCAGGTTCTGCGCCAAGCGTTCTTTTCTTTTGGACCGTGCACGGCCCGTTTTCTTTTCGGCAAGACCGAAAAGAAAATGGGGGGTGGGGTGGAATCCCGCAGTGATCACTGCACTCCCCGTGCCGCAGAGCGGCACAATACCATTTTTATCTAGAAACACGATAAACAAAAATATCTTATTTTCAGATACATATACTCATCCTCAGGTGATAGGGATGAGAACAGAAATTTTAAAATTTGGACGAATTCGGGACATGCGCACCGACCGCGGGCTGACACAGTCTCAAATCGCAGAGCTGCTGCATGTCAGCCAAAACACGTATTCCCAATATGAAATCGGCACGACGCGCTTCCCTTTGGATGCTGTCATCAAACTTGCAGAGTACTATGGCGTCAGCGTTGACTATTTGGTAGGCCTCACGGATGAGCCGACGCCATATCCCAGGAAGAGGAAACAGACATGAAATTGTTATCCCAATTCCTGGATCTCTTGTTTCCTCCCAAATGCCCCTTCTGCGGCAAAATCCTGGATGCCCCCGGCATCTGCCCGGCCTGCCGGGCCGCCCTCCCCTGGGTCCCGGATGCGGAGACCGTCCGGGAACTCCCCGGCGGGGTGCGGTGCGCCGCGCCGCTGTGGTACGGGGGACTGGCCCGGGAGGGGCTGCTGCGCTTCAAGTTCCAGGGTCACTCCGCCGCGGCCCGGACCCTGGGAGAGCTGATCGCCCAGTGCGCGGCGGAGCACTTCGGCGGGGAGTTCGACACCGTCACCTGGGTGCCGGTGAGCCGGAAGCGCCTGCGCCAGCGGGGCTATGACCAGGCGGAGCTGCTGGCCCGGTCCGCCTGCCGCCTCTGGGGCGTTTCGGCGGAGCGGCTGCTGGAGAAACGGCGGGACAACCCCGCCCAGTCCAGCCTGGAGGGCGCCGAGGCCCGGCGTGAGAATGTAGCGGACGTGTATCAGGCCCGGAACGCCGCCGGAAAACGGGTACTGCTGATCGATGACATCTGCACCACCGGCGCCACGCTGGCGTCCTGCGCCCGCACCCTGCGGGAGGCCGGCGCGGAGAGCGTCGTCTGCGCCGCCGTTGCCCGGACACCCCAGGAAAAAGTTCACAGTTCTGTCAAAGAATAGGGTTGCAATCGGCATGGGCTGTCGGTATAATATGGGATGATATGATTGCAGAACAGAAAATCGTTTATAATACAGACAGAAACGTATATTGAGGTGGAAAACTCATGGCAAAGGACATTGGAATCGACCTGGGGACCGCGTCGGTCCTGGTTTATGTAAAGGGCAAGGGTATTGTCCTCAACGAACCCTCCGTGGTGGCCCTGGATAAGAACACCGGCAAGCTTCTGAAAGTGGGCGCTGACGCCCAGGCCATGCTGGGCCGCACCCCCGGCAATATCATCGCCATCCGCCCCCTGCGGGAGGGCGTCATCTCCGATTACGACATGACCGAGCGCATGCTGAAGGAGTTCATCCACAAGGTGGCCGGCTTCTCCTTCTTCAAGCCCCGGGTCATCATCTGCGTGCCCTCCGGCATCACCGAGGTGGAGGAGCGCGCCGTCATCGACGCCGGCATCCAGGCCGGCGCCCGGAAGGTCTATCTCATCGAGGAGCCGGTGGCCGCCGCCATCGGCGCAGGAATTGATATCTCCAAGCCCGACGGCCATATGGTGGTGGACATCGGCGGCGGCACCGCCGACATCGCGGTGATCTCCCTCTCCGGCGTGGTGGAGAGCGCCTCCATCAAGATCGCCGGCGACCAGCTGAACGAGGCTGTGGTCAAATACATGCGCCGGACCTACAACCTGCTGGTGGGCGAGCGCACCGCCGAGGAGATGAAGAAGCAGATCGGCTGTGTCTTCCCCAAGGACGAGGAGGAGACCATGGACGTGAAGGGCCGCTGCCTGCTGACCGGCCTGCCCAAGGTGGTCACCGTCAGCTCCACGGAGATGATG
>CAJFNE010000197.1 GCA_904393855.1 uncultured Oscillibacter sp.
GGTCAGGCCCAGAATGTAGTCGGTGGAGGTCTCGTATTTTTTCGCTAGCGCGATCAGCAGATCCGTGGGAATGTCCCGGTACCCCTGCTCATAGCGGAAGTACTGGGTCTGGGTGATCTGCAGATACGCGGCAAGCTGCCTCTGGGTGAGGTCATGATCCTCCCGGAGTTCCCGAATCCTCTTATAGTAGCCCATCGCCGCACCCGCCTTAATATCCATTTGGATATCTTGACAATACAGAATTCTTGTGGGAAAATGAGAATATAATATCCGTTTGGATATCAAACGATACAGGAAAACCGGGGAGGAATCGAGGAATATGAAAAAACTGATCACAGCATGGTTTGCGGCAGCTCTAGCTGCATCCCTTGCGGCTTGTGGCGGAAGTAGCGACACATCCGATCTACAGGAACAGGAAGTGCCGTCCCAAAGCCATACGGAGGAGGAGCTGCTTGCAGCGGCGCAGAACGCGAAGTTTGACGGCTATGAAAAAACGGTACAGGAATATCTGGGCAGCGGCTCTGCTATCACGGATTTCCAATGGATGGTTGTGACCGAGGAAAACACGGACGAAGAGAAACGAGAGCAGCTAGCGGCTCTTTACGATCCCGCGGCGTATACCATGATTCTCCTGGAGGTCACGATGAACACCGCTGACGGGCTGAATCCAACATACAAATATTACTTTGCGGTCGATCATTCGGATCTGACGGCAGAATATGCCGTTTTTGATAACTGGGGCGAATTCAATCCGAATGACAATTCGCTGGGCGCTGCGGCCTTCATGAGCGGCAAAGACCGTTATGACCTGGATGAGATGACGGGCGCGGCGGCGTCTGCCTGCCTACCCAATTACCCGGATCGAACCCTAAAAGAATACGCCGAACTGTATACCATGGTCGACGGCAGCGCCTGGTGTCAAATGACTGGATATGGAAACGCCTATAGGATCCTGGATCAAAGCGGTGCGGGGAATCTGGATACCCACTTGCTGGCGGAGTACGTAGTCGACCGCTCGGATCTCAAGTATGAGTTCTATATCGCTGTCGAGAAAACAACCAAGGCTTCCGATGTCGTCGCCGTCCGGGTGACCCTATATGATTCCGATAACGGCTTGGAGGGGAACTTCCAGCGAGATTGGGTGAATGCCTTACTGTATGGTGAAGATCTGCAAGAAATTGCGGATATTTTCGTGGAGGCCGCTACCTGGATGGAATCGTGATAGAGACGCGCCAGATCCCGCCATCACGCATCCGTCCCCATCCCAAAGCCCGCAGGTTTGGCAACCTGCGGGCTTTGTTTTGGCCGCTCCCGCCTCTTGCCCCGCCAGCCATTCCGTGATATACTGTCCCTACTTTCATTGAGACAGGAGGAACTTCTCATGAAGCACATCAAGCCCGGACGGGGGCCGTCGGCCATGGGGGCCATGGGGGCCGTTTTCACCGCGCTCTTCGGCGTCATCAGGACCGTTGCCGCCGCCTCCATGGGCGCGCCCTGGTTCTTCCCGCTCTTCGGCGTGGTGTTCATCATCATGGCTGTGGTGCAGGGCATCTACAACTTCAAGAACGCCACCGGCAGGAACCGCTACTCGGACTTCGACATCGTGGACAGCGCCGAGGAGCCGGACCCCTGGAACCAGCGCTTCGGCGGCGAGGGCGCGGAGCCCTGGGAAACCGCCGATGCCCCGGAGCCGCCGGAGGACGGCGCTTTCCGCTACTGCCCCTACTGCGGCGCGAAGCTGGGGGACGGCTTTACATTCTGCAGTCAGTGCGGCAAAAAGCTGCCGGACGAGCCGTAAAGGAGGCCCTCATGAAGATCGCCCTGCAATTTGCCATGCCCGCGGAGCTCCACGCCCTGCCGGGAGCCCGGGACTTAGAGCCCTTTGAGACCGTTTCCGGTGTGCCCTTTTACCAGGTTGCGCCGGACATCCTGGCCTGTGCCGGCGGCGTCAGCAAGGTGAACGCCGCCATGAGCGCGGAGATTTTGTGCCTGCGCTACGGCGTGGACCTGATCCTGAACGCCGGGGTGGCCGGCTGCGCCGCGGACCTGCCCACGGGAAGCCTGGTGGTGGCCTCCGAGTTCGTCCAGCACGATGTGGACACCACCGCCGTGGGGGACCCCATCGGCCTGGTCTCCACGGTGAACCAGGTGGTGTTCCCCACCTGGAAGCCGGAGCGGTGCGTGGAGCTTTTGCAGTCCCTGGGCGCCGCCGCCGTCACGGGCCGGGTGGCCACCGGGGACTGGTTCGCCGTCCGGGGAGCGCGGGCGGAGTGGGTGCGGGACACCTTCTCCCCCCTGCTGGTGGAAATGGAGGGTGGCGCCATCGCCCAGGTGTGCCTGCGGAACGGCGTCCGCTTCACGGCGCTGAAGTCCGTGTCCGACCACCTGTTCTCCGAAAATCAGGCGGAGGAGTACTTTGATTTTGGCCAGGCCCTGGAGCAGCTGGGCGGCATCGTCCTGCCCTTTGCCCAGGCCCTGCAGAAGGAGGATTTTGCATGACACAGCCGACGGATACCCCCCTGGAGCGGATCGCCAGCTTCACCGTGGACCACACGAAGCTGGCGCCCGGCCTGTACTACTCCCGCCGGGACGGGGACATCATCACCTTCGACCTGCGGTTCAAGAAGCCCAACACGGGGGACCTGCTCTCCAACAGCGAGCTCCACTCCACCGAGCATCTGATCGCCACGCTGCTGCGGAACTCCCCGGAGAAGGAGGCCGTCATCTACTTCGGCCCCATGGGCTGCCAGACCGGCTTCTACTTCCTGTTCGACAACCGGCTGCTCTCCTGCGAGGGCGCCATCGCGCTGCTGCGGGAGGTCTTTGCCGCCGCCGCGGACTTCCCCGGCGAGATGCCAGGCAAGAGCCCCGCGGAGTGTGGAAATTATGTAAACTTAAATGTGGAGACTGGCCGGAGGGTCTGCCGGTTCTACGCGGACCTGATCCGGGACTGGACCGTGGAGAAGCTGGCCTATTGACCGTTCCTCTATACAGGAAAAGACACCTGGCAGGGAAAACTGCCAGGTGTCTTGCTGTGTCCGCCTGCCTGCCGGTCAGGTCGGAGGCCCGTCCTCCGGGAGCAC
>CAJFNE010000198.1 GCA_904393855.1 uncultured Oscillibacter sp.
ACTTGCCGGAGCCGTTGTGCCCCAGCACCACCACGAAGCTGCCCTTCTCAATCGGGAGGCTCACCCCGTCCAGCGCCCGGACAGGCTCCTCCCCCTCGTCGGCGGGATAGGAGAAGGAGAGGGATTTGGTTTCGATAATTGCGTCTTTCATCACAATGTCCTTTGCTCAATGAGGAGTTAGGAATGAGGAATTAGGAATTTTGGTGTCCGGCTCCGCCGGACATATTTGAATCATTTTCGCCGCGGCGTGTACGTGGCGAAAATACTTTGACTCAGCCGCCCTGGGCGGCGGCACCAGTCTGCAGACTGGTGGTGGGGGATCTAAAGGGGGAGCCTGCTCCCCCTTTATTCCGTCCATCGGCCGGTGGCTCCACAGGGCAGCGCCAGGCCCGTCTCGGTCACCGGGAGGCCCAGCTCGTCCCAGGTGCACTTGCCGCCGT
This sequence comes from uncultured Oscillibacter sp., assembly GCA_904393855.1. Classification (GTDB taxonomy): domain Bacteria; phylum Bacillota; class Clostridia; order Oscillospirales; family Oscillospiraceae; genus Oscillibacter. The sequence continues at coordinate 441 of CAJFNE010000198.1, forward strand.
ACTTCCGGGCCACCAGCAGGTTCAGCAGATACCCCAGCACCGACGGGGCCAGCCCCGTGGTGTAGGAGTTAATGATCACAAAGAGGGGCTGGTCCGACAGCACCCCGGCGCACAGCTTCACGAAGCCGTAGAGGTTGTCCTCCAGCTTCCACACCTCGCCGCCGGGTCCCCGGCCATAGCTGGGCGGGTCCATAATGATGGCGTCGTACCGCCGGCCCCGGCGGATCTCCCGCTCCACGAACTTGGCGCAGTCATCCACGATCCAGCGGATGGGGGCGTCCTCCAGGCCGGAGAGCCGGGCGTTCTCCCGACCCCAGGCCACCATGCCCTTTGCCGCGTCCACATGGCACACGCTGGCCCCCGCCTTGGCGCAGGCCACCGTGGCCCCGCCGGTGTAGGCGAACAGGTTCAGCACGGAGATGGGTCGGCCCGCGTTCCGAATCTGCTCCATGGCGAAGTCCCAGTTCACCGCCTGCTCCGGGAAGAGACCCGTGTGTTTGAAGTTCATGGGCTTCACCTGGAAGGTCAGGTCCCCGTAATGAATCTTCCAGCTCTCCGGCAGGGACTTCTTCTCCCAGTGCCCGCCGCCGCTCTGGCTGCGCAGATACCGGCCCCCGGCCTGCCGCCAGGCGGGGTTCTTCCGGTCCGTCTCCCAGATAGCCTGGGGGTCCGGGCGCACCAGATACTGCCGGTCCCACCGCTCCAGCTTCTCACCGCCGCCGCAGTCCAGCAATTCATAGTCCCGCCATTTGTCCGCGATCCACATGGCAACTCCTCCGCCTTGGCATAGTAAATCATGTTATTATACCGCCATTCGGCTGGTTCGTCAATTCCTTTTCCCCCGCCGCCTGTCAAAACGGCGTCAAGAAACGCCCCCGGCGCGGCGCGCCGGGGGCGGAGCAAATTTCACCGGAAAGCCAAAGGCGCGGTCCGGTTCAGCAGGAGGGCCAGCAGCAGCGTCAGCACCTCCGCGGCCAGGGGCGCCGCCCAGATCGCATCGCCGCCCAGATCGCATCGCCGCCCAGCAGCGGCGGGATGGCAAAGATGGCGGCGGCTTTCACCGCAATGCCCCGGCACACGGCAATGGCGTCGGCCTGCACCGTCCGCTTCGTGGAGTACAGGTAGGCGGTCACCACCAGGTTCAGGGCCATGGGGAGGAAGGACAGGCTGAACACTGGCAGCGCCTGGGAGGCCGCCGCCACCAATCCGGCGTCCCGGTTGAAAATCTGGATCACCGGCCGGTCCCACAGGATCAGCGCCCCGCAGATCAGCGCCGCCAGAATCAGGTTGATGGCCGCGCCCCAGCGGAGAAGGCGGCGGAGCTCCTCCGGGTCCCGCCGGCCGTAGCCCCGGCCCCAGAGGGGCTGGAGTCCCTGGGCCACGCCGGAGAGAATTGCGTTGGCCAGGGAGAACAGGTAGCTCAGCACGCTGAAGGTGGACACGCCCAAATCCCCCACCAGTTGGGCCAGCACCAGGTTATAGCACAGGGCGGTCACCGGCGTGTTCAGCTGGGAGATGGCCTCCGGCACGCCCCGCTTGCAGATCTTCCCCACCAGCGCCCGGTCCCAGGAGAGCCGCCGGATGCGCAGGCAGCCCCTCCGCCGGGCAAAGTGGGTGAGCAGCACCAGCACGGAGGCCACCTGTCCCAGGCCGGATGCCACCGCCGCACCGATCACTCCCAGTCCCAAGGGGAAGATGAACAGCCAGTCCAGAAAGACGTTCGCCGCCGCGCCCACGCACATGCCCGCGAAGGACAGCCCCGGGGAACCGTCGTTCCGCACAAAGACAGACAGGCAGGTGCTCAGCAGCATGGGCACGGAGAACGCGGTGTAGTAGAACAGGTACTCCGCCGCCATCCGCCGCATCTCTCCGCTGAGCTGCGCCCCGCCGCTCAGGTCCACGATCTGCCGGGAGAAGATCATACCAGCGGCCATCAGCAGCACGGACACCAGCACTGTCAGGGCCAGGGAGGTCAGGAACGCCCGGTTCGCCCCCTCCTCGTCCCCCCGCCCCATGCGGATGGCCACCACGGTGGCGCCGCCCATGGGGAACATGGCCGCCAGCGCCACGGTGAAAGTGATGAAGGGCACGGCGATATTGACCGCGCCCAGGGCCTGGGCCCCCACGCCCTGGCCCACGAAAATACCGTCCACCACGTTGTAGAGATACGTGGCGAACAGTCCGCCCACCGCCGGAAAGATATAGCGGCACAGGGTCTTTGCCTCCAGATTTCCTCTCATGAAAAGCACCTCCGCGCAAAAGAAAAGAAGCGGGATAAAACCCTGAACGGGCTTATCCCACTTCAACAATCCAAAATTGATTGCAAGTCCTCTGACAAGCATCGGTATTGTCGTGTATTCTAACAGAGCCCCGGGGGAATGTCAACCCCCGCTGACGGCCCTTTCGGCGCTCTCCCGCAGCTGCCGCGCGATGTCCCGGGCAAAGACCCGGGTCCGCTCCTCCTTCTCCGGGTCCATGAACACGGTGTCATACCCCAGGTGCCGCTCGGCGTGGCTGCCCAGATAGTGCAGCTGGGAGTGCCTGCAGTAGCGGCGCATCCCCTCCTCAAAGAGGTCGCAGCCCTTCTCCGGCCGGTAGCCGCAGGTCATCAGCAGCGCCACGGACTTCCCCGCCCAGAG